>DASSQL010000186.1:0-19110 GCA_035702525.1 Ornithinibacter sp.
GCCACCACGTCGGCGTAGCGGCTGTCCCCGGTGAGCCAGTACGCGGCGGCGAGGACGGTGAGGTGGTGGTGGCGGGAGAGCTCCCACACGGACTTCACGTTGCCGGTGACCGTCTCGTCGCGGTGGTCGACGCGGAAGGCCAGGGCGGTGTCCGGGGCACGGGTACCGGTCACGGGGTCGCGGAACCAGTCGGGGTCGACGACGTCGGGCCGTGGCGTGCCGAGCACCTCCCAGTCGCCGGCGAGCAGGCGGTCGGCGGCGTCGACGAGACGACGCGCGGCCGCGGGCGCGAGTTGCGCCCGGGCCGCGCGCGCAACCGGGCTCGCGAGCGCCGGCTGGGGGAGCAGGGCCCCCGCCGCAAGCCACGCGTCACCCGGTCGTACCTGGCGCTCGGCCCAGCGCACCTGTCTCAGCTGGTCGCCGACGCGGGCGATGACCTCCTCCGGAGACATCCGGCGAAGTCGCCGTGCGTACCACTGGACCGAACGACTCACGGGGCCACCGGCCTGCCCGAAGCGAGGCTCTCGCCCACCGCGATGGTCGCGCGGGTGGTGGCGACGAGCGAGTCGAGGCCGATCGGCATCGCCGCACCGAGCCGGACCGCCTCGAGGAAGGCGTCGAGCTCGGGCCGCTGGCCCTTGTCCTGGCCGGTGAACGACCGCTTGGTGTCGCGGCCGCCGCGGGTCCACACCGTGGCCCGGGCGAAGTTGTCCAGCCGGGCGTTCCGGCCGCCGCCCGAGACGTCGAGGGTCTCCTTGGGCACCCGGGGGTCGCCGCCGGTGGAGTAGGTGACCGTCCCCAGCGACCCGTCGGCGAAGCGCAGCGTCGCCTGCAGGTCGGACCCGTCGGGGGTGCCGACGGCGCTGACCTCGACGGGGTCGTGGCCGACCCACCAGCTGAGCGTGTCGACGAAGTGGCCGCCCTCCCCGAGGAACCGCGACCCCTCCAGCTGCTCGTCGAGGTACCAGCTGTCGGCGGCCATCCGGCCCGCGTTGACCAGGTACCTGGCACTGACCGGGGTGCCCGCCGTACCGAAGCGCTCGCGCAGGCCGACGAGCAGCGGGGCGAAGCGCCGGTTGAACCCCACCATGACCCGGTCGTTCCCGGTGCGCTCGACGACGTCGAGGATGCCGTCGACCTCTGCCCGGCTGAGGGCCAGCGGCTTCTCGACGAACACGGCCTTCCCGTGCTCGAGGGCGCGGCAGACGAAACCGGCGTGCGAGTGGTGCCGGGTCACGACGAAGACGGCGTCGATCGCCGGGTCGGCGAGGACCTCGTCCGCGTCGGTGGTGGTCCGCTCGAAACCGAACGTGCGCTGGGCGTTGAGGGCCGACAGCGACCTCGTCGTGGCCACCGAGGCGAGCGTGGCCCCGGCGTGCTTCGCGAGGTGCGGCAGCAGCATCGAGGACGCGTAGCTGCCCGCGCCGATGAAACCGAGCCGCACCGTGGGCGTCGTCGGCCGGGTGGGCCGACCCGTGGTGGACGGCACCTGCCTGGCCGCCGTGGTGCCGGCCCGCCGGGGCCCGTGGTCGTCGTCCTCGGGCTCGGGTCGGGGGTACTCGAACAGGAAGCCCACCCCGCGCAGCGCCCCGGTGCGCAGCTGGTCGTAGACCTCGGCCGCCTCGGCGACGGGCCGCGTTCCCGAGACGAGCGAGGCGACCTCCAGCGAGCCCGAGTCGAGGAGGTCGAGGAAGCACCCCAGGTTGCGCCGCTCGGTCCAGCGCACGTACCCGGCGGGGTAGTCGACGCCCTCGAGCTCGTAGCGGTCGTCATAGCGGCCGGGGCCGTAGGAGCGCGAGAAGCGGACGTCGAGCTCCTTCTCGTAGTACGAGTTCCACGGCAGGTCGAGGCGCGTCTTGCCGATGTCAACGACGCGGGCCCGGTCGCGTGCGAGGCGGGCGGCGAGCTCGACCGGGCCGTTGGTGTGACCACCGGCCGCGAGGAAGACGTGGTCGGCGCCGAGGCCTCCGGTGGCCGTGCGGATGACCTGCTCGATGTACGCAGCACCCTCGTCGTCGGGCGAGGCGCAGCTCATGGCACCGGCCGCCTCGGCCAGCCGGCAGCGCTCGTCGACCGTGTCGATGCCGACGACCCGCACCCCGGCGGCGACGAGCAGGCGCACGACCAGCTGGCCGACGAGCCCGAGGCCGATGACGCACGCCATCTCGCCCAGCTGGGGCTCCCCGCGGCGGACGCCCTGCATGGCGATGGCACCCACCGTGGCGAACGCGGCGTGCTGGGGCGCGACGCCCTCGGGCACCGGCACGCAGAGGTTGACCGGCACCCAGTTGACCTCGGCGTGCAGGGCGAACTCGTTGCCGGCCGCCGCCACCAGGTCGCCGACCGCGAACTCCTCGGCACCGGCGCCGACCTCGATGACCACGCCGCACAGCGAGTAGCCCAGCGGCGTGTAGCTGTCGAGCTTGGTGACGGCCTTCTTGTAGGTCGCCACCGGCCCCTGCTGGGCCATCGAGTCGAGCACCTTCTTGACCTGGTCCGGGCGGGCCCGCGCCTTGCCGAGCAGCGAGAGCCGCGCCTCGGTGACCTTCATCAGCTCGGTGCCGGTGGAGATCAGGGAGTACAGCGACCGCACCAGCACGCCCCCGGGCTTGCAGGCCGGCTCGGGCACGTCGAGCACGACGAGCTCACCCGACCGGTAGTTCTGCCCCACCTGCTTCATGACGCCCCCACTCCCGCGGCACGCGCGTTGCGGTACCAGAGCTCCAGGCTCAGCAGCTGCCAGACCTGCTTGGCCTCGTCGCGCCGCCCGCTGCGCTGGTCGTCGACCAGCCGCTGCAGGGGAGCCGCTCGGAGGAAGCCGCTGCCGACGAGGTCCCCGCGGAGCAGCACGTCGTCGACCAGCTCTCGCAGGTCGTTGGTCACCCAGGCTCGCAGCGGCGCACCGAAGCTGGCCTTGGGCCGGTCGATGATCTCGCGGGGGAGCCAGTCCCGGGCGGCGTCCTTGAGGGCCGCCTTCTGCTGCCGGCCGCGGATCTTCTCGGTGCCGGGCAACGAGAACGCCGCTGCCATCACGACCGGGTCGACGAAGGGCACCCGAACCTCCGTGGATGCCGCCATGCTGGCCCGGTCGGTGTAGGTCAGGTTGAGGCCCGGCATGAACATCCGGGTGTCTGCCAGGCACATCCGGCTCACCACGTCGTCGAGCTGGTTGTCGTCGTAGACCGCGCGGTGCCGCTCGGTCACGCTGTCGACCTGCCCGGCCAGGGCGGGGTCGAGCAGGTCGGCCAGCTCGTCACGCCCGTAGAGGGTGTAGCTGCGCCGGAACGCCTCCTGCTCGGGCAGCTCCGCGAAGGTGAGGAAGCGCTGGGCCCAGCGGACCGTCCGCAGGCCCCGCCCCCCGACCGCGACGGGCAGGGCGTGCACGGCGGGGTCGATCGCGGACCGCAGCGTGGCCGGCATCCGGCGGTAGCGCTGGGCCACGAGCATCGCCAGGTGCTTGCGGTAGCCCCCGAACAGCTCGTCGGCGCCCATCCCGGAGAGGAGCACCTTGACGCCGGCGTCGCGGGCCGCGTCGCACATGAGCAGGGTGTTGATGGCGGCCGGGTCGCCGATCGGCTCGTCGAGCACGTCGACCATGCGGGGGAGCATCTCGACGACGTCGGGGTGGATCTCGATCTCGTGCAACCGGATCCCGAGGTGGTCGGCGAGGCGCCGGGCATAGCGCGCGTCGTCGGGCATCGACTCGAGGCGCTGGTCCTCGGGGCGGAAGGCGATGGTGTACGCCTCGATCGACGGGTCGGTGCGATGGGCCAGCACGGTGACGATGCTGGAGTCCAGCCCGCCGCTGAGGAAGGTCGCCACGGGGGCGTCGGCGACGAGGTGCGCCTGCACCGACCCCGCGACCGCCCCGCGCACGTCGGCGACGGGGCCGTGCGCGGCGCGGGCGGCCTCGGCCGCGGTGTCCCAGAACACTCCTCGGCTGACCGAGCCGTCGCGGTGGTACTCGGCCCAGGTGCCGGCGGGGTGGCGGTGCACGCCGCGCAGGGCGTCGAACTCCTGCGGGAGCCAGTAGTAGAGGGTCGACGCGACCATCGCGCTGGGGTCGATGGTGAGCTCGGGGCCCACCGCGGCGACGATGGCCTTGAGCTCGGAGGCGAAGAGGATGCCGTCACCGCGCGGCATCACGTAGAGCGGCTTGATGCCGAAGGGGTCGCGCGCGAGGGTGAGGTCGCCGGTGCGCTCGTCGTGGATCGCGAAGGCGTACATCCCGCGGAACCGCGTCAGGGCCCGGGGCCCCCAGGCGCGCCAGGCCTCGAGGACGACCTCGGTGTCGGATGCCGTGGCGAACCTCGCTCCGAGCGTCTCCAGCTCGTGCCTCAGCTCGCGGTAGTTGTAGAGCTCGCCGTTGTAGGTGAGGGTGAGGCCGCCCTTGGCGAACGGCTGGTCGGCGGCGCTCGACAGGTCGATGATCGACAGCCGGCGGTGGCCCAGGACGACCGCGGTGTCGGGGTCGACCAGCTCGACGACCGCCCCGGCATCCGGCCCGCGGTGCGCGATCCGCTCGACCATGGTCGTGACGAGCACCTTCCCGTCGGGCTGCTGGTACGCCCCCGCGACCCCGCACACGTCAGGCCCCCGCGTCCGCGAGGGGTGCCCGGTCGGGCACGTGCCCCACCAGCTCGTCGAAGACGCGCAGGTACCCCTCCTGCTGGTGCTCCCAGGCCAGGTGGTCGACGACCCGGGTCCGCCCGTGGCGGCCCATCTCCGAGCGCCTCGCCGGGTCGTCGACGAGGGAGACGATGGCGCGGGCGTACTCCTCGACGTCGTTGGGCCGCACGTAGTGGGCGGCGTCGGCGGCCGACACCCGCGTCTCGTGGAGGTCGAAGGCCACGACCGGCAGGCCGAAGGCCATGTACTCCATCGTCTTGTTCATCGTCGAGACGTCGTTGAGCGGGTTCATCGGGTCCGGGCACAGCCCGACGTCCGCCGTGGACAGGACCTGGCTGACGAAGTCGTCGGGGACCCGCCCGGGCAGGTCGACCGACTCGGTGAGGCCGAGCTCGTCGCGCCGACGGACGAGGTCGTCGTAGCAGTCCCCGGACCCCATGAACGTGAACGCGATGTCGTGGCGCCCGAGCCGGTTCACCACGACGTCCGCTGCCCCGAGGGCGAGGTCGACACCGTCCTGTGGGCCCATGACGCCGAGGTAGGTGACCAGGTGGTTGCGACCACGGCGCAGGTGGGCGACCGGTTCGCGGCGCTGCAGGCGCTGCGGGTCAGGCCCGGTGCGCACGACGCTGACGTCGTCGGCGGACTTGCCGCCCCGGGAGGCGGCGATGGCGGCGTACGACTCGTTCGTCGAGGTGACCTTGTCCGCGGCCCGGAAGGTCTGGCGCTCGAGGAAGAGCAGGCCCTTGTAGGGCGCGCCCGTGCTGCCGTCGAAGCGCGAGAGGTAGAGCTCCGGGCACAGGTCGTGGTGGTCGAACACGAACCGGGTGCCGTCGCGCCGGCGCAGCCACCGCGCGATCGGCCAGAAGATGTCGGGTGGGTTGCAGGCCTGCATCGCGTCGAAGGGACCCTCGCGGCGTGCGGCCCGCACCAGTCGCGCGGTGGCGAGGAACGACCACGCGTACTCGACGACGTAGCCGAGGGCGCTGCCTCCCGGGGCGTACCCGGGATAGGCGAGGATCCGCACGCCGTCGACGACCTGCTCGGGGCCGGTGCCCTCGCCCTGCGGGCAGACGACCGTGACGTCGTACCCCCGGGCCACCAGCGACTGGCACTCGAGCCAGACCCTGCGGTCGAAGGGGACCGGGAGGTTCTGGACGATGATCGCCACCCGGGGTCGGTCGCCCGGGGCTCGGGTGCCGGTGCTCACCAGCTCACCCCGTGGTACCCGTGGATGTGCTCCACGGCGGCCCCGAGGCGGCCGTTGAGGTCGATGACCACCGGCGGGTCGGCGGCCTCGAGGGCGGCCAGGCTCAGCGGGTCGGAGGTCGCCACGAGCGCGACCTCGACGCCCTCGAGGGCGACCTCGGGCCGGTCGACGAGCAGCCTGCTGACGTGCGACAGCTTGCTCTGCAGGTGCTCGAGGTTGGCGCCGACGAGCTTGGCGGGGTTGACGATGGGGTCGTAGATGCGCACCTCGAGGCCCTTGCCGACGAACCGCTCGGCCAGCTCGAGGTTGGGGCTCTCGCGCAGGTCGTCGGTGTTCATCTTGAAGCTGAGCCCGAGCAGGGCCACGTGCCGGTACCCCGTCTCGAGCACGCGGTCGACGAGCGCCCGCACGAGGATCTCGTTGCTGATCAGCGTGGAGCTGAGGAGGGGCACGTCGACACCGCTCGTGCGCGCCATGCTCTGCAGGGCCCGCAGGTCCTTGGGCAGGCAGGACCCGCCGAACGCGAACCCGGGCCGCAGGTAGCTGGGCGAGATGTTGAGCTTGCGGTCCTGGCAGAAGATCTCCATGACGCTGCGCGAGTCGACGCCGTACTGCGAGAAGATCCGCCCCATCTCGTTGGCGAACGTCACCTTGACGGCGTGGAAGGCGTTGCAGGCGTATTTCAGGGCCTCGGCGCTGGCCACGTCGACGTGCCGGATCTCCTGGTCGAGGAAGTCGAAGAGCTGCTCGCAGGCGGCCCTGGTGCGGGGGTCCTCGGCCCCGAGCACCACGAACGGCGGCGCGAAGAAGTCGTCGACCCCGCACCCCTCGCGCAGGAACTCGGGGCACATGGCGGTGCCGACGGACCACCCGGCGGGCAGCAGCTCGGGGCTGAACGCGGGCTCCACGACCGTGCGCCCGGTCCCGGGCGGCACGGTCGACCGGATGACGACCGAGTGGAAGCCCGACGCCGGTGGGGTGGCGTCGGCCATCGCCTCGCGAAGGTCGGCCAGGGCCCGGGAGATGTAGGTGAGGTTGGTGTCGCCGCGCGGCGTGGAGGGCGTCCCGACGCACACGAGCGAGATGTCTGCCCCCTCGATCGCCTCGCGCACGTCGGTGGTGGCGCGCAGCCTCCCCGCCGAGACCGCCTGGGCGACCAGCCGGTCGACGCCGGGTTCGACGACCGGGCTCTCGCCGCGACGGATGGCGGCGACCTTGCTCCGCTCGACGTCGACACCGACCACGTCGTGTCCTTGCGACGCGAGGCCGGCGGCGGTCACGGTCCCCACGTAGCCCAGGCCGAAGATGGCAACTCTCATGACTGCTCACTCCCCTTGTTCAGGCCCACCGAGCGCGGGGGACCGCCCTCGAGGCCAGCTGGTGGATCCATCTCGGCCCCACGCGGGGTCGGACGTGTGTGGTCGCCACAGCGGCGCTCATCAGTAGGCCCCTCGTCCGCGCACGACCGCACCGGCCGTCCGGAGGAGGATCTGCAGGTCGAGGGTCAGCGACCAGTTGTCGACGTACCAGAGGTCCAGTCGCACCGACTCCACCCACGACAGGTCGCTGCGTCCGGACACCTGCCACAGGCCGGTCATCCCCGGGCGCACCCGCAGCCGACGCACCGCGTCGCTCTCGTAGCGGTCGACCTCGCCGGGCAGCGGCGGGCGGGGGCCTACGAGCGACATCTCACCCCGCACGACGTTGACGAGCTGCGGCAGCTCGTCGAGCGAGTAGCGCCGCAGCACCGCTCCGACCCGGGTGACCCGGGGGTCCCGGCGCAGCTTGAACAAGGTCTCGTTGCCGTCGTGCTGCTGCTCGAGCTCGCTGCGCCTGGCCTCGGCGTCGACGCACATCGTGCGGAACTTCAACATCGTGAAGGTGCGGCCACCCTCGCCGACCCGCCTCTGCCCGTAGAGCGCCGGGCCGGGTGAGTCGAGCCGCACGAGCAGGCCGGTGAGCAGCAGCAGCGGTGAGACCAGCACGAGGGTGACCAGGGCGAGGAGCCGGTCGACGGTGAGCTTCACGGCGTACCGGGCCCCGTTGCACACGGGTCGCTCGACGTGCAGCATCGGCAGCCCGCTGGCCCGCCGGAGGGTGAGCCGGGGGCCGGCGACCTCGATGACGCCCGGGTCGATGAGCAGGTCGACGTTGCGCTGCTCGAGCGCCCAGCCGAGCCGCCGGAGCGGCTGCCCGGTGAGGCTGGGGCCGCTGGCGACCGCGACCACCTCCGCACCCACCCGGTCGACCACCGCGAGGGTGTCGGCCTCGACGCCGAGGACCGGGATCGCGGAGAACTCCGCGGGCGCGAGCGCCAGGTCGGACAGCTCGGTGACGCACACGCCCCGGACCTCGAGGCCGGTGGTGCGGGGTGCGGCGCCGATCCGGCGGGCCAGCTCGAGCACGGCCCGCGCGTCGCCCACGAGGACGGCCGGCTGGAGGCACTGCCCGTGGTCGCGGGCGGAGGCGAGCCGGCGGCGCAGCAGGTGTCGGGCCGCGGTCGTGACGACGACCATGGTGGGCACGGCGACGACCAGCACGCCGCGGGAGAACTCGAGCTTGAAGGTGAACGAGGCGAAGGTCACGACGGCGACGAGGGTCGCCGCGGCCCGCAGCACGGCGCGGTACTCCTCGGTGCCGGCGCCGACGAACCGCGTCGCGTAGGCGCCGTGCCGCGTCAGCAGCACCAGCCACAGCACCCCGATCGCGACCGAGGTCGCCTGCATCGCGTCGGTGGAGCCCCACAGCGCGGCGTCCTGGCCGACGATGAGGGTGCGCACGGTCAGGCCCGCCGCGAGGCCGAGCAGCGCGGCCGTGGCATCGGTGGCCACCGTGAGCAGGCGGTGGCTGCGCTGCCACGGCCGCAGCCCGTGCTGCACCTTCGCGTGGCCGTACTCGGCCAGGTCGACGTGCACCGCCCGCCGCGGGCGGACGACGGGCCGCGCGGTGGCGAACGGGGAGCTGCTGCTCATCGCGCCGGCTACCGCTCGACCGGGGTGGGGCACTCGGCCCCGGGGACGGCACCGGAACGGACCCCTGGGTGCAGGATCGCGGCCATTGCTCTCCTCGGGCCGGGTCGCCTGGAGGCGACGAGCAGGCGCAGGGGCCACCCTCGTCCGCCGTACCAGTCCGTGGTTCCCCCTGCCGGAACCACGGACGCGCCGGGCCGAATGTGAACACCGTACACATTGTGAACAGTGTTCGCAATCACGGTGTGTCTACCGATGCGCAGGGCTCGGGATGCCGCTACCATTCAGGGGTTTCGCCATCCGGTCAGCCACCCTGCGGCGCCGGGTGCACCCCTGTCCCTGGAGTCCCTGCCGATGGCCATCACCCGCCCGCCCGAGTCGCCCCCCACCCGGCGGCAGCGCGGGCGCGCGTCGGCCGTCAGCGAGATCAAGGCGGCCGCCCTCGACGAGCTGCGCGAGCACGGTGCTCGGGGCGTCACCATGCGCGGCGTCGCGCGCGCCATCGACATGACCCCCTCCGGCCTGTACCGGTACTTCGACGACCACGGGGCGCTGTTGGCCGCGCTGTGCGTCGACGCCCACGACTCGCTGCGAACCACCCTGGAGGAGTCCCGCGAGCTGCACACCGACGACGACGCGATGACGCAGTGGTTCCGGGGGTCGGTGGTCATGCGCCAGTGGGCCCTCGAGCACGTCGACGAGTACGCCTTGGTGGTCGGTCCCCGGTTGTCGGGCGTCGACCCCGGGCACCCCGACCTCGTGGGCGCGACGGTGCGGTTGATGAGCATCCCCGTGCACACCGTCGCCGGGGCGATCTCCAGCGGCGAGCTCGTGCCCGCCGCCTTCCCCGCCGCCGTGACCCAGCTGGCCGGCGGTGTCCCGGAACCCGGCCCGGGCGTCCCGCTCGAGGCGCGAGCGATCGCGACCGGCGCCGTCTCCGCCCTCGTCGGCGCGGTCTCGCTCGAGGCCTTCGGCCACCTGGTCGGCCCCGACCGCGACGACGTCTACGCCGCCTACTCCCTCCAGGTGATGCGGGGCATGGGTTTCACCGGCACCCCCGACCACGACGGGGTCGCGCTCGCGGCATCCTGAGCCGTCGCCGGCCGCTCCGGACCGCGGGTCCGACACGCCCGGCCCGGGACGCGGAAAAAAAACCTTTGCGAAAAGGAGTGCGCAGGTGGGCGGGGGTGGAGCACACTTTTAACGACGTCCGCAGATTGCTTTCGGGTGATACCACCCTTTGCAGGGAGAGCAGTCGGTCGGCACCGCAGGGAGTACGGCCCGGGCGTGACGACGGGAGCGCACCGTGCTCGATGATGCCTTCATCTGTGCCGCCGCCCTCCTCGACATTCTGGTGTTCGCTCGGTCGAGCCCGCCTGTCGATGACCTTCTCTCGGTGTTCACCCCGCACGCGCTCAGCGTGCTGGACGCCGACAAGGTCGAGGTGCGACGTGGAGAGGCCGGCGCGTGTGCGCCGGACGCCCTCTCCGGATCCGCAAGGGTCTACGTCTCGTGTCATCCCGTCTCGTGCGGCGGCGCCGCGTGGGGCGAGCTGCACCTGACCTACCTCGACGGGCCGCTCGCCCTGAGCGAGATCGAGCGGGGGCGCCTCCTCGCGGAGGTCCTCGGCGCGGCCCTCGCCAGCGCGGGTGCCGACGTCGCGGGCGCCGCGGCGGCCCACCGGAACGCTGCCGCGCTCGACGTGGGGGCCGCGTACCCGGACCCCGACGAGATGACCGCCCTGGTCATCGACAGCGCGGACCTCCTCGACGAGATGCCGTCCGCGACGACCCGGGAGCGGCTCACCCTGGTGGCGAGTCGCCTGGCCGACGTCGTGGGCAGCGCGTCCTGGTTCGTGGGCGTGGCACACGAGGGCAGGTTGTACGACGTGACGTACGACGACGTGTGGACCGACCCCGTCCTCGGCGCCGAGGCGCCGCCGGGGTCGGTGCGGCTCTCCGACTACCCGGCTCGCCGCCGGGCGAGCGAGGGCGGGGCCTTCTACGCCGACCAGTGGACCGGTGACGACGCCGAGCGCTGCGCGCTGCTGTCGCGCGGCCACGCGGCGGTCGTCGGGTCCGGCGGGTACGACCTCGACGGTCGCTCGTGGGTCGTCGCGGTGTTCGCCGACGCGAGCGCACGCCTCGAGCACGTCACCGCCGTGCTGACCGCGCTCGTCCAGGCCGCGCTCTGCTTCCCGCGTGAGGCCGTGGTCCCGCGCCCGGTGGAACCCTGGGTGCGGGCCATCTTCAGCCGCCCGGAGGGCCTTCGCGCGGAACTGGAGGCGCGGGGGATCGGCGCCGTGGGGTGAGGGCCTCGCCCTCGGGGGTCGCCCCGAGGGCGAGGCCCGGGCCGGGGCCGGCGCCGCCTAGGATCAGGCCCCATGAAGGTCCTCTCCGCCGTCGCCTGGCCGTACGCCAACGGCCCGCGCCACCTCGGCCACGTCGCCGGGTTCGGCGTGCCCTCCGACGTCTTCAGCCGCTACATGCGGATGGCGGGCCACGACGTGCTCATGGTGAGCGGGTCCGACGAGCACGGCACGCCCATCCTGGTGCTCGCCGACCAGGCCGAGGTCACCCCGCGCGAGTTCGTCGACACCAACCACGCCGTCATCGCCGGCGAGCTCACCGACCTGGGCTGCTCCTACGACCTGTACACGCGCACGACGACCGCCAACCACTACGCGGTCGCCCAGGAGCTGTTCACCCAGGTGTGGAAGAACGGCTACATGGTCGAGCAGACCACCCAGGGCGCCATCTCGCCGTCGACCGGCCGCACCCTGCCCGACCGCTACATCGAGGGCACCTGCCCGATCTGCGGCTACGGCGAGGCGCGCGGCGACCAGTGCGACAACTGCGGCAACCAGCTCGACCCGACCGACCTGATCGACCCGCGCAGCCGGATCAACGGTGAGACGCCGGTCTTCGTCGAGACCCAGCACTTCCTGCTCGACCTGCCGGCCCTGGCCGACGCCCTGCGTGAGTGGCTCGAGGAGCGGGCGGCGTCGGGCACCTGGCGGCCCAACGTCATCAAGTTCAGCCTGAACATCCTCGACGAGATCCGCCCCCGTGCGATGACCCGCGACATCGACTGGGGCATCCCGGTGCCGCTCGACGGCTGGCGCGACAACCCGACCAAGCGGCTCTACGTCTGGTTCGACGCGGTCGTCGGCTACCTCTCGGCCTCGGTCGAGTGGGCCCGGCGCACCGGCGACCCCGAGCGCTGGCGCGAGTGGTGGAACGACCCCGAAGCCGTCTCGCACTACTTCATGGGCAAGGACAACATCACCTTCCACTCCCAGATCTGGCCGGCCGAGCTGCTCGGGTACGCGGGGAAGGGCAGCCGCGGCGGCGAGCCCGGTGTCTTCGGCGCGCTCAACCTGCCCACCGAGGTCGTGTCCAGCGAGTACCTCACGATGGAGGGCAAGCAGTTCTCCACCTCGCGCGGCTACACGATCCTGGTGCGCGACGTGCTCGAGCGGTACGGGCCCGACGGCATCCGCTACTTCATCTGCGCGGCGGGCCCCGAGAACCAGGACGCCAACTTCACCTGGCGCGACTTCGTGCAGCGCAACAACTCCGAGCTCGTCGCGGGCTGGGGCAACCTGGTCTCGCGCACGGCCGCGATGGTCGCCAAGAACTTCGGCGAGATCCCGCAGCCGGGCCCGCTCGAGCCGGTCGACGACGAGGTCCGGGCCACCGTGCTGGCCGGGTTCGACGCCGTCGGGGGCCTGCTCGAGCGGCACCGCCAGAAGGCCGCCATCGCCGAGGCGATGCGGGTCGTCGGCGAGGTCAACGCCTACGTCTCGCGCACCGAGCCGTTCAAGCTCAAGGGCGACGACCAGCGCGAGCGGCTCGCCACGGTGCTGCACACCCTGGTGCAGTGCGTCTCCGACCTGAACACGATGCTGGCGCCCTTCATGCCGCACGCGGCCAACCGGGTCGACGCCGTGCTCGGCGGTGACGGCACCTTCGTGCCGATGCCGCGCCTCGAGACGGTCACGGGCCTGGATGCCGGTGACGAGGCACGTACCTACCCCGTCATCACCGGTGACTACTCCGCGACACCGCGCTGGGAGTCGCGCCCGGTCGTCGTCGGCACCCCGATCAGCAAGCCGGCGCCGGTCTTCACCAAGCTCGACGAGTCGGTGGTCGACGAGGAGCTCGCCCGGGCGGCGGGGGCCTGAACCGGTGACGTCGCAGCCCAGCCGGCGCGGTGCTCCCGAGCCGCCCGACCCGTTGCCGATCCCGGTCGTCGACAACCACACCCACCTCGACATCAGCCGCGACGGCGACGAGGTCTCGGTCGACGACCTCGGCCCGGTGCTGGCGGCCGCGCGAGCCGTCGGCGTCGACCGGGTCGTACAGGTCGGCTGCGACCTGCCCGGCGCCCGCTTCGCCGTCGAGGCCGCCGACCGGCACGCCGGCGTGCTCGCCGGTGTCGCGCTGCACCCGAACGAGGTGCCGGCGCTGGCGGCGAGCGGTGGCCTTGAGGCGGCGTACGCCGAGATCGAACGGCTCGCTGCCCTGCCCCGGGTGCGGGTCGTCGGCGAGACCGGGCTCGACTACTACCGCACCGGGCCGGAGGGCGTTCCCGCACAGCAGGACTCGTTCCGCTGGCACATCGACCTCGCGAAGCGCCTCGACCGCACCCTGCAGATCCACGACCGCGACAGCCACGACGACGTGCTGCGCGTGCTGGCGGAGGAGGGCGCGCCCGAGCGCACGGTGATGCACTGCTTCTCGGGCGGTCCGGAGATGGCGCGCGAGTGCGTCGACCGCGGCTACCACCTCTCGTTCAGCGGCACCGTCACCTTCAAGAGCTCGAAGGCCCTGCGCGACGCCCTCGCCGTGACCCCGCTCGAGCTGCTGCTCGTCGAGACCGACGCCCCCTACCTGACGCCGCACCCGTGGCGCGGGGCGACGAACAGCCCGGCGCTCGTGCCGCTCACCGTGCGGGCGATGGCGGCGGTGCTGGGGGTCGCCGTGCCCACCCTGTGCCAGGCGCTGAGCGAGAACGCGGAGCGGCTCTACGGACCCTGGTGAGGGTGCAGGAGGTCGGGCGCGACCCGGGTGACGCATCTCTCGTAACGGGTGGGGCTGGTGTGACTTGAGTTGTCCAGTGGGACACGCCCCCTGAGAACTCGCCGTTACCGAAATTTGACCTTCGCCCCCGAAGTCCTGCACGGTGGAGGGAATGGCCGGGGCCGGATCGCCTCGGACGACACGTGGGTCACGTCCCTTCCGCCGCTGGCGTCGGGGGGCGCGAGACCCCCGCAGGATCCCCGACCCGGGTTCCTGGCCGCCCCGTGGCTGACGTCCGACGCCGGTGCCCGGAACGCACGACCTCTGGAGCACTTGTGCTGTTCTCTCGACCTCTTCGTCATGCCGCTCAGGGCGCTGCCGCGCTCGCCGTGGCCGCCGGTTCGGTCGGTGTCGCCCACTACGACAAGGCCGTCGAGGTCTCCGTCGACGGGCAGCCGAGCTCGGTCCACGTCCTGGGTTCCACCGTCGCCGACGTCCTCGACAAGCAGGACATCGCCGTCGGCCCGCACGACGTCGTGGTCCCCTCGCTCGCCTCCTCGGTGAGCGACGGTGACCACATCTCGGTGCGGTACGGACGCAAGCTGACGGTCACGGTCGACGGTGCGACCAAGGAGTACTGGACGACCGCCACCACGGTCGACCGCGCGCTGCAGGACCTCGGGATCCGCGCTGACGGCGCCACGCTCTCCGCCTCGCGCTCCCAGCCGCTGGGCCGCGGCGGTCTCACCCTCGCGGTGACGACCCCGAAGAAGGTCACCTTCGTCGCCGACGGCAAGACCCGCACGGTCACGTCGACCAGCTCCACCGTCTTCGGCCTGCTCGCCGAGCTCGGTGTCACCAAGAAGCTCGACGACGTGGTGTCCCCGGCGATGCCGACCGCGCTCGACGAGGGGATGAAGGTCGTCCTCAAGCGCGTCGTCATCAAGAAGGAGCGCGCGACCGTGGCCGTGGGGTACGGCACGACCAAGCAGAAGGACTCCACGCTCTACCAGGGCCAGACCAAGGTCGTCACGCCCGGCACGAAGGGCAGCAAGGTCGTCGTCCGCCAGAAGACCTGGGTCGACGGCAAGCTGACCAAGACCACCGTCCTGTCGCAGAAGGTCACCAAGCAGCCGGTGGCCGCGGTCGTGAAGGTCGGCACCAAGGCGCGCCCCGCCGGCGCCACCTCCACGCGCAGCGCGGGCAACACCTCCGGCGCCGGCATCAACCTGGCCAACGCCGCGATGTGGGACCGCATCGCCCAGTGCGAGTCCGGCGGCAACTGGCACATCAACACCGGCAACGGCTACTACGGCGGCCTGCAGTTCGCGACCTCGTCGTGGCTCGCCAACGGTGGTGCCGACTTCGCCTCGCGCGCCGACCTCGCGTCGCGCGCCGAGCAGATCACCGTCGCCAACCGCTACTACGCCAAGGCGGGCCTCGGCCCGTGGGGTTGCGCGCACGCCGCCTGACCCAGTCACCTCGACGAGGCCCCGGACCCCAGCGGTCCGGGGCCTCGCCGCGTCGGTTCGAGGTGATGTCCTGATCGCCGGTGCCCGCGTTTCACCTCGACCGGATGCCGGGTGGTGCGGTTCGAGGTGATGTCCTGGTCGCCGGTGCCCGGGTTTCACCTCGAACCGGTGGATGCCGTGGCGTCGCTAGGGTGAGCGCATGACCGCCGGCCCCGACGTCCCGCTCCTCGGGGCGGGCGAGATCCGCGCGCTGGCCGCGCGCCACGGCATCCGGCCGACCAAGCAGTGGGGGCAGAACTTCGTCGTCGACGGCAACACGGTGCGACGCATCGTGCGGGTGGCCGGCGTCGGCGCCGACGACACCGTCGTCGAGGTCGGGCCGGGCCTGGGGTCGCTCACCCTGGCCCTCCTCCCCGTCGTCGACCGCGTGGTCGCGGTCGAGGTCGACCCGGTGCTCGCCGGTGCGCTGCCCGAGACGGTGGCCCTGCACGCACCCGCGCTGGCCGGCCGGCTCGAGGTGGTGCTCGCCGACGCCCTCGCCGTGCGCGAGCTGCCCGGGCCGCCGCCGACGGCGCTCGTGGCCAACCTGCCCTACAACGTCTCCGTGCCGGTGGTGCTGCGCTTCCTCGAGCTCTTCGCGAGCCTGCACACGATCCTGGTCATGGTGCAGCTCGAGGTCGCCGAGCGGCTCGCGGCGCCCCCGGGGTCACGCACCTACGGCGTGCCGAGCGTCAAGGCGGCGTGGTACGCCGACGTGCGCCTCGCGGGCTCGGTGTCCCGCAGCGTGTTCTGGCCGGTGCCCAACGTCGACTCCGGGCTGGTCATGCTGACCCGTCGCGAGCAGCCGCCCACCACCGCCACCCGCCAGGAGGTCTTCGCCTGCGTCGACGCGGCGTTCGCCCAGCGCCGCAAGACCCTGCGGGCAGCGCTGGCCACCTGGGCCGGCTCCCCGGCGCTCGCCGAGGAGGCCCTCCTCGCGGCCGGGGTCGACCCCCGCACCCGGGGCGAGCAGCTCGACGTCGCGGCGTTCGCGGCGATCGCCGCCGCCCGGGCGGCCTCGCGCGCCGAGCGAACGTAGGCACGCCGTCGTCTGACTAGGGTGGGCGCATGACCGCAGCCCCCCTCGTGCCCGGCCCCGTGACCGTGCGCGTCCCGGCCAAGGTCAACCTCGAGCTGCTCGTCGGTCCGCGACGCGACGACGGCTTCCACGGGCTGTCGACCGTCTTCCACGCGGTGAGCCTGTACGACGACGTCACCGTCTCGGTCGCCGACGAGTGGGGGGTGAGCGTCAGCGGCCCGCTGGCGGCCGGCGTCCCCGAGGACGGCGACAACCTCGCGATGCGTGCGGCCCGCCTCGTGCAGGGCCGTTTCGACGTCGAGCCGGTGCACATCTCCATCCGCAAGGGCATCCCGGTGAGCGGGGGCATGGCCGGGGGCTCGGCGGATGCCGCGGCCACCCTGGTCGCGCTCGACCACCTCTGGGCCCTCGACCTCGACCGCGAGGAGCTCGAGGAGCTCGGCTCCGAGGTCGGCAGCGACGTGCCCTTCCTCGTCGCCGGCGGCACCGCGATGGGCAGCGGCCGTGGCGAGATGCTGGCCCCGGTGCTGGCCCGCGGCACCTACCACTGGGTCTTCGCGCTCGCCGAGGGCGGCCTGTCGACCCCTGCCGTGTACGCCGAGTGCGACCGGCTGCGCGGCACCGCCGACGTGCCCGAGCCGGTCGCCACCCCGGCCCTGATGAGCGCGCTGCGCAGCGGCGACCCGCGCGAGCTCGCCCCACAGCTCACGAACGACCTCCAGGAGGCCGCGATCTCGCTGCGCCCCGACCTCGGCGAGGTGCTGTCGGCGGGCATGGAGTACGGCGCGCTCGGCGGCATCGTCTCCGGCTCCGGGCCGACCACGGCCTTCCTCGTCGAGGACAACGAGGCCGGCATCGACCTCGCCGTGGCCCTCACCGCGAGCGGCGTGGTGCGCGACGTGCGGCGGGCCAGCGGCCCCGTGCACGGCGCCCACGTCATCCACCACCGGGTCGACTAGTGGCCAACCTCGTCTCCGTCGAGCGCGCCTCCCTCGCGCTCGGCACCGCCCAGGTGCTCGACGCCGTCTCGCTCGGCGTCGGCGGCGGCGACCGCATCGGCGTCGTCGGGCGCAACGGTGGCGGCAAGACCACCCTGCTGCGGGTGCTCGAGGGCTCGCGCGAGGTCGACTCCGGCCGGGTCGCCCGGGTCGGCCACCTCAGCATCGGGGTGCTCACCCAGGACGACGGCATGGACCCCGCCGCCACCGTGCACGAGACGGTCATCGGCGACCTGCCCGAGCACGTCTGGGCCGCCGACGCACGCATCCGCGACGTGCTCACCGGGCTGCTCGGCGGCACCGACGCCCCCGCGGTGGGTGGGATGTCCGCCGCGGTGGGCCCGCTCTCCGGTGGCGAGCGGCGCCGGGTCGCGCTCGCCACGCTGCTCGTCGCCTCGCCCGACCTCCTGCTGCTCGACGAGCCGACCAACCACCTCGACGTCGAGGGGGTCGCCTGGCTGGCCGACCACCTGGTGCGCCGGCACGCCACCGCCGACAACGCCGTCGTCGCCATCACCCACGACCGGTGGTTCCTCGACGCCATCGCCACCCAGACCTGGGAGGTCGACTCGGGGTCGGTGCACTCCTACGAGGGCGGCTACGCGGCGTTCGTGCTGGCCAAGGCCGAGCGGGAGCGGATGGCCGGGGTCACCGCCGAGCGGCGCGACAACCTGCTGCGCAAGGAGCTCGCCTGGCTGCGCCGGGGGCCGCCCGCGCGCACGAGCAAGCCCAAGTTCCGCATCGACGCGGCGAACGCCCTCATCGCCGACGAGCCGCCGGCCCGCGACGACGTCGAGCTGATGCGGTTCGCCACGACCCGGCTCGGCAAGGACGTCGTCGACCTGGTCGACGCCCGCATCCAGCTCGGTGACCGGGTGCTGCTCGACCACGTCACCTGGCGGCTCGCCCCCGGCGAGCGCACCGGCATCGTCGGGGTCAACGGCGCCGGCAAGTCGACGCTGCTGCGGGCGCTGGCCGGCGACGTGCCGCTCACCGCCGGCAAGCGCAAGGTCGGCGTGACCGTGCGCCTGGCCGTGCTGTCGCAGGAGGTGCGCGAGCTCGAGGCGTGGGCCGACCGTCGGGTGATCGAGGCCGTCGAGGACGTGCGCTCGATGGTGCGCCTGGGCACCAAGGAGCTCACGGCGTCCCAGCTCGCGCAGCGGCTCGGGTTCACCGGGCCGCGCCAGCAGACCCGCGTCGGCGACCTCTCCGGCGGCGAGCGGCGCCGCCTGCAGCTGACCCGCCTGCTCATGGACGAGCCCAACGTGCTGCTGCTCGACGAGCCGACCAACGACCTCGACATCGAGACGCTCACCTCGCTCGAGGACCTCCTCGACGGCTGGGCCGGAACGCTGCTCGTCGTCTCGCACGACCGCTACCTGCTCGAGCGGGTCTGCGACCGCCAGGTCGCCCTGCTCGGTGACGGCCGCCTGCGTGACCTCCCGGGCGGCGTCGAGGAGTACCTCCGGCTGCGGCACGAGGCCGCCGAGCGGGCGGCGGCGTCGGACGCGGATGCCGGCCGCAGGGAATCCGCTGCGTCGCCCTCGGTGGATGCCGGTGCCGCGCTGTCACCCGCGCAGGCCCGCGAGGCCCGCAAGACCATGGCGCGGGTCGAGAAGCAGCTGGCCCGGCTGGCGCAGCGCGAGGAGCGGCTGCACGACGCGATGCTCGCGTCGGCCACCGACCACGAGAAGGTGCTCGGGCTCAACCGCGAGCTGCGCGAGGTCGTC
>DASSQL010000187.1:0-4038 GCA_035702525.1 Ornithinibacter sp.
GTCTGGGCCGCGGACGCGCGCATCCGCGACGTGCTCACCGGGCTGCTCGGCGGCACCGACGCCCCCGCGGTGGGTGGCATGTCGGCCGCGGTCGGCCCGCTGTCCGGTGGCGAGCGACGCCGGGTCGCCCTCGCCACGCTGCTCGTCGCGGCGCCCGACCTCCTGCTGCTCGACGAGCCGACCAACCACCTCGACGTCGAGGGGGTCGCCTGGCTCGCCGACCACCTGGTGCGCCGGCACGCCCGCCCCGACAACGCCGTCGTCGCCATCACCCACGACCGGTGGTTCCTCGACGCGATCGCCACCCAGACCTGGGAGGTCGACTCCGGGTCGGTGCACTCGTACGAGGGCGGCTACGCGGCCTTCGTGCTGGCCAAGGCCGAGCGCGAGCGGATGGCGGGGGTCACCGCCGAGCGCCGCGACAACCTGCTGCGCAAGGAGCTCGCGTGGCTGCGCCGCGGGCCGCCGGCGCGCACCAGCAAGCCCAAGTTCCGCATCGACGCGGCGAACGCCCTCATCGCCGACGAGCCGCCGGCCCGCGACGACGTCGAGCTGATGCGGTTCGCGACCACCCGGCTCGGCAAGGACGTCGTCGACCTGGTCGACGCCCGCATCCAGCTCGGCGACCGGGTGCTGCTCGACCACGTCACCTGGCGGTTGGCTCCCGGTGAGCGCACCGGCATCGTCGGGGTCAACGGCGCCGGCAAGTCGACGCTGCTGCGGGCGCTGGCCGGCGACGTGCCGCTCGCCGCCGGCAAGCGCAAGGTCGGGGTGACGGTGCGCCTGGCCGTGCTGTCGCAGGAGGTGCGCGAGCTCGAGGCGTGGGCCGACCGTCGGGTGATCGAGGCCGTCGAGGACGTTCGCTCGATGGTGCGCCTGGGCACCAAGGAGCTCACGGCGTCCCAGCTCGCGCAGCGGCTCGGGTTCACCGGGCCGCGCCAGCAGACCCGCGTCGGCGACCTCTCCGGTGGCGAGCGGCGCCGCCTGCAGCTGACCCGCCTGCTCATGGACGAGCCCAACGTGCTGCTGCTCGACGAGCCGACCAACGACCTCGACATCGAGACGCTCACCTCGCTCGAGGACCTCCTCGACGGTTGGGCCGGAACGCTGCTCGTCGTCTCGCACGACCGCTACCTGCTCGAGCGGGTCTGCGACCGCCAGGTCGCGCTGCTCGGCGACGGCCGGCTGCGCGACCTCCCCGGCGGGGTCGAGGAGTACCTCCGCCTGCGCCACGCGGCCATCGAGCGGTCGGCGGTGTCGGTCGCGGATGCCGGCCGTGCGGCATCCGCCTCGACCGCACCGTCCGGGGGCGGCGGGGTCGGTGTCTCCGCGACGGTGAGCCCGGCCGAGGCGCGCGAGGCGCGCAAGACGATGGCCCGCGTCGAGAAGCAGCTCGCCCGCCTCGCCCAGCGCGAGGAGAAGCTGCACGCCGCGATGCTGGCGTCGGCGACCGAGCACGAGAAGGTGCTGGCGCTGAACCGCGAGCTGCGCGAGATCGTCGACGAGCGCGAGTCGCTCGAGCTGGAGTGGCTCGAGGCGGCCGAGGTCGTCGGCTGACGGCTGGGTCAGGCCTCGCGCTCGAACGGGCGCAGCAGGCGGCGCAACAGCCCGGCGAGGTCGTCGCGCTCGTCGGCACCGAGCTCGGCGAGCAGCTCGTACTCGTGGGCGAGCAGGTCGGACAGCGCGGAGTCGACGACGGCCATCCCGGTGGGGGTGAGCCGCACGATGACGCCGCGCCGGTCGGTGGGGTCGGGCTCGCGCTCGACCCAGCCCCGGGTGACCAGCCGGTCGACCCGGTTGGTCATCGTGCCGCTGGTCACCAGCGTCTCGGCGACGAGCTGGCCGGGGCTCAGCTCGTAGGGCGTGCCGGCGCGGCGCAGCGCCGAGAGCACGTCGAACTCCCAGCCGTCGAGCCCGTGCTCGGCGAACGCGGTGCCGCGGGCCCGGTCGAGGCGACGCGCCAGGCGCGACACGCGGGAGAGCACCTCGAGCGGGCTGACGTCGAGGTCGGGACGCTCGCGGCGCCACGCGGAGACGATACGGTCGACATCGTCAGCGGGCATGCGCCCGATTCTACTGCCCATCAAGTTTCTTGACGTCGAGACAGCGACGGTCCGGAGGACGACATGCGGGAGCACGCGAGCTGGGACCCCACGGCCTACGGGAGGTACGCCGGGGAGCGCAGCAGACCCTTCGCCGACCTCGTCGCGCAGGTGCGCACCGACGACCCGACGCTGGTCGTCGACCTGGGCTGCGGCCACGGGCCGCCGACCCTGACCCTGGCCGAGCTCTGGCCGCAGGCGCGGGTCGTCGGGGTCGACTCGTCGGAGACGATGCTCGAGTCGGCCCGGCAGCTGGACTCCGCCGAGCGGGTCGAGTGGGTGCTGTCCGACCTGCGCGAGTGGGACCCCACCTCGCTGGGACAGGCCCCCGACGTCATCATCACGAGCTCGACGCTGCAGTGGGTCCCGGGCCACCTCGACCTGCTCGACGCGTGGGTCGAGGCGCTCGCCGACGGCGGGTGGTTCGCCGTGCAGGTACCCGGCAACTTCGACGCCCCGAGCCACCGGCTGATGCGCGAGACCGCCGAGCACCACGAGCGGGCCGGTGAGCTGACCGCCGCGCTCGACCTGCCGTCGGTGGGGGAGCCCGCCACCTACCTGCGCTACCTGTCGCGCCTGGGCTGCGACGTCGATGCCTGGGAGACGACGTACCTGCACGTGCTCGACCCCGACGGCGAGGACGAGAACCCGGTGCTCACCTGGGTCGCCGCGACCGGCCTGCGCCCCGTCATCGACATCCTCACCGACGAGGACGAGCTCGCCGCGTTCACCGAGCCGTATGCCGCGTCGCTCGCCGACGCCTACCCGCGCTCGTCGGCCGGGGTGCTCTTCCCGTTCCGCCGGGTGTTCGCCGTGGCCCGCAAGCGGCCCGCTGCCGGCTGAGACCTGACCCCACCCGTCGCAACTTTCTCGCCCGGTGCCAGAACCTTCACCTTCGCAGGACAACGGTTCCGGTGCGAAGGTGAAGGTTCCCGGATCGGGCGGGAAAGTTGGGGTCAGGCCTTGTCGGTGGTGAGGGTCGGCCTGGACTCCAGGCCGGTGAGCCCGTTCCACGCCAGGTTGACGACGTGTGCGGCGACCTCGTGCTTCTTGAACTTGCGCGAGTTGAGCCACCACTGACCGGTCAGCGCGATCATGCCGACGAGCATCTGGGCGTACATCGGTGCAGCCTTCGGGTCGAGCTTGTGGCTCTTGAACTCGGCGGCGAGGATGTGCTCGACCTGGCTGGCGATGTCGCTCATCAGGCTGGCGAACGACCCGGTGGCCTGGCCGGCCGGGCTGTCGCGCACCAGGATGCGGAAGCCGTCGGTGGAGTTCTCGACGTAGTCGAGCAGCGCCAGCGCGGCCCGCTCGATGATCTCGCGCGAGGTGCCGCCGGAGATCAGGGCGCCCTGCACCGAGGCGAGCAGGCTCTCGATCTCGCGGTCGACCACGACGGCGTACAGGCCCTCCTTGCCGCCGAAGTGCTCGTAGACGACCGGCTTGCTCACGCCGGCGGAGGCGGCGATCTCCTCGACCGTCGCCCCCTCGAAGCCCTTGTCGGCGAAGTGCTTGCGACCGATGCCGATCAGCTGTTCGCGCCGTTCACGGCCGGTCATCCGGGATCGTGCGGCGCGGGAGGGTTTGTCGGTCGAAGGGTCGCTCACCCGGCCATTGTGCCTGCGTGACGGGGTGGTCCGCCCGATGGCCGGCCCCGTGGGGCGTCGCGGGCGGTCGTCGTGGGGCTGCTTCGGTCCACTACCCTCGCCGGTATGCCGTGTGCCCAGCGCGCGCGGCGGTCCCCGGTTGGTCTGCTGGCAGGGCCCGCCTGACTTTGAATCAGGACAAGCGACGTAGGTTCGATTCCTACCCGGGGAGCTGGCGCAGCGAAGCAAGCCAGCGCACCGGGTAGGAATCTCGGGAGCGGCACCGCGAGGGTGACGCGGGAGCCGGCTCGGAGACGCGGCTGCTACCCGGCGAGCGCGTCCGGCCTCAC
>DASSQL010000188.1:0-4826 GCA_035702525.1 Ornithinibacter sp.
ATGTCGGAGTTCTC
Source organism: Ornithinibacter sp. (assembly GCA_035702525.1). Lineage (GTDB taxonomy): Bacteria > Actinomycetota > Actinomycetes > Actinomycetales > Dermatophilaceae > Fodinibacter. The sequence goes on from DASSQL010000188.1 coordinate 15, forward strand.
CAAGCGGCACGACCTGCCCTACCACGTCGTCGGCTCCGACCTGGCGGGCGTCGTGCTGCGCACCGGCCCCGGGGTGACCAAGTGGAAGCCGGGCACCGAGGTCGTCGCCCACTGCCTGAGCGTCGAGCTCGAGGACGCCGAGGGCCACGACGACACGATGATGGACCCGCAGCAGCGGATCTGGGGCTTCGAGACCAACTTCGGCGGCCTCGCCGAGCTGGCCATCGTCAAGGCCAACCAGCTGATGCCCAAGCCCAGCCACCTGTCCTGGGAGGAGGCGGCCTCCCCCGGGCTGGTCAACTCCACGGCCTACCGGCAGCTGATCTCGCACAACGGCGCGCACATGAAGCTGGGCGACCGGGTGCTGATCTGGGGCGCCTCGGGCGGCCTGGGGTCGTACGCCACCCAGATGGCACTCGCCGGTGGCGCCACCCCGATCTGCGTCGTCTCCTCCCCCGAGAAGGCTGCGATCTGCCGGGCGATGGGCGCCGAGCTGATCATCGACCGCTCCGCCGAGGGCTACCGGTTCTGGAACGCCGAGGGCACCGCCCAGGACCCCAAGGAGTGGCAGCGGCTCGGCAAGAGGATCCGTGAGCTCACCGGTGGCCACGACGTCGACATCGTCTTCGAGCACCCCGGCCGCGAGACGTTCGGCGCCAGCGTCTACGTGGCGCGCAAGGGCGGCACCATCGTCACCTGCGCGTCGACCTCGGGCTACATGCACGAGTACGACAACCGCTACCTGTGGATGAACCTCAAGCGCATCATCAGCTCGCACTTCGCCAACTACCGCGAGGCCTGGGAGGCCAACGCGCTCGTCGACCGGGGCCTGATCCACCCGACGCTGAGCCGCACCTATCGGCTCGAGGACGTCGGCGCGGCCGCGCTCGACGTGCACCACAACCTCCACCAGGGCAAGGTCGGCGTGCTCACCCTGTCGCCCGAGGAGGGCCTCGGCGTCACCGACCCGGAGAAGCGAGCCCGCTTCGAGACGGCGATCAACCGGTTCCGCGACGCCTGACCCGAGGTCCGCGGACGCGGTGCCACCCGCCACTAGGGTGTGGCGCGGAGGTGCGACGTGAAGGTGTCCAGGCTGTGGAGCCCGGTGACGCGGTGGGGTGACTTCCGGCGTCGCCAGCTCGCTGCGCTCGAGGAGAGCAACCGCATCGCGGCCCTGGGCCAGGACGACCCGGCCGCCGACGGCACCTCCCCGCTCGACGCCCTCACCAGTGCGGATGCCGGTGCCGACGGCCCGGTGCCTTCGCCCGTCGCGGTCGCCGCGCCCGCCACCGCCTCACCCTCGCCCTCGCCCGAGAACCTTGACGCCGCCGCGTTCGGCCCCGGCACCACCTACGGCGTCGTCGGGCGACCGCTCAACCGGCACTCCCCGTTCTACATCGGCTTCTTCGGTGCGACCGGGGCCCTGCTCGCGATCGGGCTGTGGAGCCTGGTCGGGCGGCTCACGACCACCCTGACCCTGCTCATCGTCTCGCTCTTCCTCGCCCTGGCGCTCAACCCCATCGTCGACGCCCTGATCGCCCGCGGGATGCGACGCTCCGCGGCCGTCGGGGTGGTGTTCGCCGGCCTGCTCGTGGCGTTCGCGCTGATCGGCGCCCTCGTCATCCCGCCCGTGGTCGTGCAGGGCACCGAGCTGGCGCAGCAGGCCCCGGGCTACGTCACCAACGTGCTCGACAGCCGCTGGGTGCGCCAGATCGACAAGAGCTACGACGTCATCGACAAGGTGCAGGCCGAGCTCAAGGCCCGGATGACCGACCAGCAGTTCCTCGAGGGGGTGCTCGGCGGCATCCTCGGTGCCGGGAAGGCCGTGCTGAACGGCGTCTTCCAGGTGTTCACGGTGCTGGTGCTGACCCTGTACTTCCTCACCTCGCTCCCCCGCGCCAAGAACGCCGCCTACGCGATGGTGCCGGCCACCCGGCGCTTCCGGGTCGAGTCGCTGTCCGAGGAGATCATGCGGCGCACCGGCTCGTACGCCATCGGGCAGGTCGTCATCGCGACCCTCAACGCCGTGCTGTCGTGGGTGATGATGCGCATCGTCGGCATCCCCTACGCGGCGGTGCTCGCCGTGACCGTCGGCCTGCTCGGGCTGATCCCGATGATCGGCGCCACGCTCGGCGCCGCCGTGGTCTGCATCGTCGCGTTCTTCGACGAGCCGAAGAAGGCCCTGATCGCCCTCATCTACTACCTCGTCTACCAACAGCTCGAGAACTACGTCGTCGCCCCACGGGTCATGCAGCGCACGGTGTCGGTGCCCGGCCCGGTGACGATCGTCGCCGCGCTCGCCGGCGCGGCCCTGCTCGGCGTGCTCGGCGCGCTGCTCGCCATCCCGGTGGCGGCCGGCCTGCTGCTGCTCTACGAAGAGGTGCTCGTCCCCAGGCAGCGCCGCGCCTGACGACGCTGCCGGGTTGGGACGAGATCGACCAATAGGTCAATGTTGCCCCGGGTCAAGATTGACCTGTTGGTCGATCTTGCCCCGGCCGCGTGCCCGTAGGTACGTCAGGGGCGGGCGGCGTGCCGCGACTGCCAGCACCGGCTGTGCCAGTGCCGCCGCTCGTCGATGCCGCCGACGCCCTGCGCGGGCCACGCCACGACGTGCGCGGTACCGACCGCGATGCCCTGGTGACAGCCAGGGCACCGGTACTCGCGCGACGACGACGCACCGGTGAGCCGGCGCACGTGCCACGACTTGCCGGCGTACGACTCGGTCGCCACCTCGCCCGAGCCCGCCATCGGCCGGGACTCGAGGTCACGGCGTCGGCGGTTGGCACGGGGCATGCAGCCATCGACCCAGACCCGGCAGCCCGCTCCGGCCAGGGGCGGATGCCGTCAGCCGGTCACCCGGGCGCTCGTCGGGTCGTACATCGGCCGCAGCGAGACCCGGGCCGCGTGGCGCGTGCCGGCGACGTCGACCTCCCACGACCCCTCGGCGAGCCACGCGGGCGTGACCGCCTCGTCGCCCCCGACGAAGGCCAGCCCCACCGCACCGCCGAGCGTCCAGCCGTACGACGCCGCCCGCACGTAGCCGACGACCACCCCGTCGCGCAGCACCGGCTCCGCGTGGAAGAGCAGCGGCTCGGGGTCGTCGAGCAGCACCTGCACGAGCCGGTGGTGCGGGGTGCCGCGCTCCTTGGCCGCCAGCGTGGCCTCCCGCCCGGTGAAGCCGCCGGGCTTGTCGAGTGCCACCGCGAAGCCGAGCCCGACCGCGTAGACGTCGTCGGTGTTGTCGATGTCGTGGCCGTAGTCGCGGTAGCCCTTCTCCATCCGCAGGCTCGACAGCGCGCGCAACCCGGCGGGTCGGATGCCGTGCGCCGCACCCGCCGCGAGCACGGCATCCCACACCTCCACCGTGCGGTCGGCGGGTGAGTACAGCTCCCAGCCGAGCTCGCCGAGGTAGGTGATCCGGATGGCGAGCACGTCGACCCCGGCCAGCGTCAGGCGTCGGGCCGACCGGAACGGGAAGGCCTCCGTCGACCAGTCGACCTCCGGTGCCGCCGCGGCCAGGGTGGCGCGCGAGGCGGGCCCCTGCACGGTGAGCAGCCCGAGGTCGGTGGTGACGTCGTCGACGGTCGCCGAGTCATCCCCCACCGCCTGGCGGAGCAGGCCGAGCGCCCGCCCGTGGGCGGTGTCGGAGACGACGACGAGGAAGTCGTCGGGCGCGAGCCGGGTCACGGTGAGGTCGGCCAGGATGCCGCCGTCCTCGCCGAGCCACTGGGTGTAGGTGATGACCCCGTCGTGGGCGTTGACCGCCCCGGCGCTGAGCCGGTCGAGCACCGCACCCGCGTCGGCGCCCCGCACGGCGAACTTGGCCATGAACGACATGTCCATCAACCCGACGGCCTCGCGGACGGCGCGGTGCTCGGCTTCCCAGCTCGCGAACCACGGCTGGTGGCCCCAGCCCGGCTCGGCCTGCGCCTCCTGGCCGCGGCCGGCGTACCAGGCGGCCGACTCCCACCCGCTGACGTCGCGCAGCCGGGCGCCCTCGGCGACCAGCCGGTCGTGCACCGGAGAGCGGAACTCCCCTCGCGCAGAGGCGAGCTCGATGCCCGGCGTGTGCGCGGCATACACCGTTCCGAGGATCTCCGCGGTGCGCTCGCCACGGTGCTTCGGGTCGAGCTGCCAGTCGCGGAACCTGGCCACGTCGAAGCCGGTGACGTCGACGTCGGGCCGGCCGTCCGTCATCCACTGGGCGACGACCCGCCCCAGCCCGCCGGCCGAGAGGATGCCCACCGAGTTCAGCCCGGCGCAGACGAAGTACCCGTGGATGCCGGGCGCCTCACCGACCGCCGGGGCGAGGTCGGGCGTGAACGACTCGGGCCCGCAGAAGAAGGTGCGGATGCCGACCGTCTCGACCACCGGCACGCGCGAGATGGCGCGCTCGACGAACGGGCCCATCCGGTCCCAGTCGGGGGTGATCTCGCCGAACGAGAAGTCGCGCGGGATGCCGTCGACCTTCCACGCGGCGGCCTTCGGCTCGAAGAGGCCGACCATCATGCCGCCGCCCTCCTCGCGGTAGTAGCCGTAGGAGGCGGGGTCCTCGAAGACCGGGGCGTCCGGGCTCATCCCGTCGATCGGCTCGGTGATCAGGTAGTAGTGCTCGGCGGCCTGGTTGGGCACGACGACCCCGTTGCGCTCGCCGAGCTCGCGGGCCCACATCCCGGCGCAGTTGACGACGAGCTCGCACTCGACGTCACCGGCGTCCGTGCGCACTCCGACGACCTCCTCCGCGAGGCCGCGCGGGCGGGTGATCACCTGCTCGACGCTGACGCCCTCGACGACGCGCACCCCGAGGTTGCG
>DASSQL010000189.1:0-4770 GCA_035702525.1 Ornithinibacter sp.
TGGTCGGCATGGGCGAGACCGTCGAGCAGCGCGCCGAGCTGGCCGCCCAGCTCGGTGAGCTCGAGCCGCACGAGGTGCCGCTGAACTTCCTCAACCCGCGCCCCGGCACGCCCTTCGGCGAGCTCGAGCCGATGGAGACCGGCGACGCACTGCGCACCATCGCCGCCTTCCGGCTCGCCCTGCCGCGCACCATCCTGCGCTACGCCGGCGGCCGCGAGCTGACCCTCGGCGACCTCGGCACCCGCGACGGCCTGCTCGGCGGCATCAACGCCGTCATCGTCGGCAACTACCTCACCACCCTGGGCCGGGACCCCCGCGAGGACCTCGCGCTGCTCGACGAGCTCGAGATGCCGATCAAGGCGCTCAACGAGACGTTCTGACCCGGTGGTGTTCGTGCTCGGTGAGGATGCCGTGGGGCCGGTCGCGCGCACCGGTGCGGTCGGGCTGTGGTGCGGGCAGTGCGGCGAGGCCGTCGCCGAGGGCGACCACGCGCGGTGCGCCCGCCGTGCCGAGCTGGAGCCGCCGCGGTGGTGCGTGCACTGCCGCCGGCGGATGAAGGTGCAGGTCACCCCCGGCGCGTGGACCGCGACCTGCGTGCAGCACGGCACCGTCGAGCAGCCCACCTGGGGCTGACGGCGGCTCAGACCCAGGCGGTGGTGTCCCAGCCCTCGCGGCGGGCCATCAGCTCGTACATCGTCGCGCCGTCGATCGCCTCTCGCAGCAGGTCGGCATGGCCCGCGTGCCGGGCGAGCTCCTCGATCAGGTGCAGCACCACCCACCGCACCGACCAGTGGCTGACGTTCTTGGGGAACCACGGCACGTCCTGCGGCACCGGTACCGGGGTGTCGAGGTCGGCGGCGCGAATAGCGGCCAGCACCCGCTCGGCCTCCGCGTCGAAGGCGGCCAGCGCGGCATCCACGGTATCGCCCTCGAGCCAGCTGTTGTCGCGCTCGTAGTTCGCCATCTGCTCCTCGAGGGTGCCGGGGAACACCGGCGGCTCGGGCGCGGCCTCCATCATCAGCCGCCAGCCGACCTGGACCTGCGCGGCGTGCTTGACCAGGCCACCGACGCTGAGCGCGCTGGAGGCGATCTTCAGCCCGGCCTGCTCGTCGGTGAGGTCGAGGACCGCCCCCCGGAAGCCGTCGTGCTGCTGCTGGACGTAGTTGGCGAGCAGCTCTCGCTCGTCGGTGCTCATCGCGGCGTGGCCGGACATGTGGGGCTCCTTCTCGGTGTCTCTGGCTGGTGTCACCACTGTCGGCCACAATGAGGACAGTTCTGGTCCGCTATCGGTCGGAGGATTCCGGACATGACCCAGACCTCGCGCGTGCTGCGCCTGCTCGGCCTGCTCCAGTCGCGCCCGACCTGGACCGGCCCCGAGCTGGCCGAGCGGCTCGACGTGACCACCCGCACGGTGCGCCGCGACGTCGACCGGCTGCGCGCGCTCGGCTACCCGGTGCGGGCCGGGCAGGGTGTCGGCGGCGGCTACCAGCTCGGGTCGGGCGCCGCCCTGCCGCCGCTGCTGCTCGACGACGAGGAGGCCGTGGCCGTGGCGGTGTCGCTGCGGCTGGCCGCGGGCGGCACGGTCGCCGGCCTCGGCGAGCCGGCGATGCGCACCCTGGGCAAGCTCGACCAGGTGCTGCCGGCCCGGCTGCGGGCCAGCGTCGAGGCCGTCTCGGAGGCCATGGTGACGCTCGGCCGGCGCGACCAGCTCGTCGAGGGCGCCGTGGTGGCACTGCTGGCCAGGGCCGCGCGCTCGTGCCACGAGGTGCGCTTCGACTACGCCGCGGCATCTGGAGCGGAGACCAGCCGTCGGGCCGAGCCGTACCGCCTGGTCGCCACGACCTCGCGCTGGTACCTGCTCGCCTGGGACCTCGACCGCGCCGACTGGCGCAGCTTCCGGCTCGACCGGATGCGCGAGGTGCGCGAGTCGACGTTCACCTTCCGGCCGCGTGATGCCCCCGATGCCGCCGAGCACGTCCGCGAGGCGCTGTCGCGGGGCCCCCAGGGCATCGACGTCGTGCTCGACATCGACGCCCCGCTCGACGTCGTCGCCGATGCCGTGCCCGCCGGGGTCGGTGCGCTGTCGGCCCTGGGCGACCGGTGCGAGATGCGGTTCTCGGCCTGGGACGTGCGGGCGGCCGCGGCGCGGCTCGCCTGGCTGCCGTGGGAGTTCCGCATCGTCGCGCCCGACGGCCTCGGCCCCGAGGTGGCGGCCCTGGCCGCGCGTCTGACCGTGGCGGCCCAGCCCGACCCGAAGGCCCGCTGAGCACCCGACCACGGGAATGCCCCGGTGTAGTTGACGGTTCAACCAACTGATCAGCGTCGATCGCCCTGAACCCGATCCGCATCAGCCACTCCCGAGGAGTACCCCGTGAACGTTCTCGTCCTGGTCGGCAGCCTGCGCGCCGGCTCCACCAACCAGCTGCTCGCCGACGCCGCCATCGCGCACCTCCCCTCCGGGGTCGAGGGCACCGTCTTCGCCCGGCTCGCCGACCTGCCCCACTACTCCGAGGACCTCGACCACGACGACCACCTGCCCGAGGTGGCGCGTGACCTGCGCGAGGCCGTCGCCGACTCCGACGCCGTGCTCCTCGTGACCCCCGAGTACAACGGCTCGATGTCGAGCGCCGTCAAGAACGCCGTCGACTGGGTCTCGCGCCCGCGCGGTGCCGCCGCCATCGTCGGCAAGCCCGCCGCGGTCATCGCCGCCACGGGGTCGCCGCGCTCGGCCCAGTGGGCCCGTGAGGACGGCGTCAAGGTGCTCAAGGTTGCCGGCGCCGACGTCATCGAGGACACCGTCGGTGTCGGCTCGGCCTTCCAGGCCTTCGTCGACGGCCGGCTGTCCGACACCGTGCTCGACGCCGACCTGCGCTCGCTGATGGGCCGGCTGGCCCGCGAGGTCGAGAGCGCCCGCGCCGCCGCCTGACGCTCCGACACAATGGGGCGCGATGGACACCGACGCGGCCCCCGGCTCCGCACCCCGACCCGAGCGCACGGCATCGGATGCCGGCGCGCTGCTCGCGTTCGACCGGGACCACCTGTGGCACCCGTACTCCTCCGCGTTGACGCCGCAGGAGCCGTACCTGGTGGAGTCGGCGCACGGCATCCGGCTGCGGTTGCGTGACCGTGACGGCGAGCCGCGCGAGGTCGTCGACGCGATGGCGTCGTGGTGGTGCGCCATCCACGGCTACGCCGTGCCCGAGCTCGACGCCGCGGCGCACCGCCAGCTCGACTCGATGGCCCACGTGATGTTCGGCGGGCTGACCCACGAGCCCGCGGTCGGGCTGGCGCGCCGGCTGGTCGACCTGACGCCGGCGGGGTTGGAGCACGTGTTCCTCGCCGACTCCGGGTCGGTGTCGGTCGAGGTGGCGATGAAGATGGCGCTGCAGTGGCACCTCGCCGCCGGCCGGCCGCGCACCCGGTTCTTCACGATCCGCGGCGGCTACCACGGCGACACGTTCTCGCCCATGTCGGTGACCGACCCGGTCGGCGGTATGCACGCCCTGTTCCGCGGGGTGCTGCCCGAGCACCTGTTCGCGCCGCGACCGCCGGGTGGTCTCGACCGCGCCCCGGACGACCCCGAGCTGGTCGCCTGGGAGCGCGAGACGCGGGCCCTCTACGCCGCGCACGCCGATGCGGTGGCCGCCGTGATCGTCGAGCCGGTGCTCCAGGGTGCGGGCGGCATGCACGTCTACAGCCCACACGTCCTGGCGGTGCTGCACGAGCTGGCGCGCGAGCACGGCGCGCTGGTCATCCACGACGAGATCGCCACCGGCTTCCACCGCACCGGGCCGGTCTGGGCCGGCGCCGGCCGGGGCAACGTCGACCTGTTGGGCGATCTTGCCCCGGACGTCCTCTGCGTCGGCAAAGCGCTCACCGGGGGCTACCTCACCCTGGCCGCCGTGCTGTGCACCCGCGCCGTGGCCGAGGGGGTCAGCGCCGGGGAGGCCGGCGGCCTGATGCACGGGCCCACCTTCATGGCCAACCCGCTCGCCTGTGCGATCGCGTCGGCGAACCTCGACCTGCTGGCCGCGCGCGACACCGAGGCCGAGGTGGCCCGGATCGAACGAGGGCTGACCGCGGGCCTGGATCGGGCGGCATCCCTGACGTCCGTCGCCGAGGTGCGCGTGCTGGGAGCCGTCGGCGTCGTGCAGCTGCGCGAGCCGGTGCGGGTGGCCGAGGTGACCGCCGCCGCCATCGAGCGTGGCGTGTGGGTGCGGCCGTTCCGCGACCTCGTCTACACGATGCCGCCCTACGTGACCTCGGACGACGACCTGTCGCTGCTCACGTCCGGGCTGGTCGGCGCCGTGGAGTCGGTGCACGGCTGAGCACGCACGCGCGCCATGTCGCGATTCATGGCACCGGCGACCCGGCCGCGTCCGCGGCTCGGGTCTGCGCCGCCCGCGTCGCGAGCTCGCTGTCCCACTGCGCGAGGCGGGCCCGGCCGCCGGCGGTGATCTCGGCGTTCCGCATGAGGAACGCCCGGCGGGCCGTGGTCGCGAGGCCGCGCACCGCACAGGCTCGCAACCACGCGTCGCACCGGTCGCGGGGCAGGCCGGTGAGCACGGCCAGCCGGTCGGGGTGCACCCACTCGGCGCGGGACAGCACGGTCAGCACCGCATACGCCTGCGCACCGTCGGGCCACACCGTCGCGCCACGGGGGCGACGACGCGACCACAGCCACCGCACGACCGGAGCGGCGAGGTAGCACACGGCCAGCACGGCCGCTCCGACCACGAACCCCGAGGGACTGCCCGACGAGTCCTGCGA
>DASSQL010000190.1:0-5664 GCA_035702525.1 Ornithinibacter sp.
AGCACCACCTCATCACATCGCATCCTGCGGCGCCGGAGCGGACGGACGCGCCAGCGGGGCGGGACGAGGGGTCGAGACATGCCCGAGGTCGCGAATGTCACCTCGGCGCACCGATGCTGGCGGCCTCCGCGCAGCGGGCGACCGGGGTGCTGCAAGAGGTATGAGCCACCCCGTGCCGCCCGGCCCTGCCCGCTACCTGGCCCGCTGCGGAGCCGGACCCGGCCGGTCCGGCTCTGCCAGACCGAAGGCCTGGACCGGGCCGCGAACCTGCACCCCGACCAGCTGCCCGGGCGCAGGGGCATCGACGCCCAGGACCCGCGCGAGGACGACCTCCCCCTCCCCTGAACCGTTGTGCGACAGCACGACTCGCACCAGCGCGTCGTGACCGAAGTACTCGACCGTGTCGACGGTGCCGTCCGGCGCGCCCCCCATCGGCGCGCCGACGACCACCTGCTCGGGCCGCAGTGCGACCTCCACGTCCCCGTGCGCGCCGGACCCCGAAACCGGCAGCACCCCGAGCGCCGTCACGACCCGGTCGCCCTCGCCGGTCCCGCGCAGCACGACCAGCTCGCCCAGGACACCTGCCGTGGCCCGGTCGACCGGCGAGGCGTAGACCTCTCGCGGGGGGCCCACCTGCACGAACCGTCCCTCGCGCATGATGGCGACCTGGTCGGCGAACGACAGTGCCTCGTCCTGGTCGTGGGTCACCAGGAGCACCGTGGCACCGGTGGCGGCGAGCGCGTCGGCCACGGCGCGTCGGGTCGACGAGCGCAGCCCCGCGTCCAGGGAGCCGAACGGCTCGTCGAGCAGCACGACCTCGGGTCGGCGGGCGAGGGCGCGAGCCAGGGCGACCCGCTGCTGCTGCCCGCCGGACAGCTGCTCGGGGCGCCGGTCGGCCAGGGCGGGCGACAGCCCGACGAGCTCGAGCAGCTCCACGGCCCGGGCGTGGTCGCGACGCTCGGCCCGGGGCAGCCCGAAGCCGATGTTGCCGGCCACCGTGAGGTGCGGGAAGAGGTTTCCCTCCTGGGACAGGTAGCCGATGCCGCGCCGCTCGGGCGGCATCACCGCTCCGGGTCGCACGACGGTGCGGTCACCGATGCGCACCTCACCGGCATCCGCCGTGTGGAACCCCGCGACGACCCGCAACAGGGTGGTCTTGCCGCACCCGGAGGCGCCCAGGATGGCCGTGGTGGTGCCGGCCGCGACATCCAGGTCGACGCCGTGCAGCACCTCGGTGCTGCCGTAGGAGGCGCGCACCCCGGTGACGACCAGGCGGGTCACGCGATCACCGTCCGCTGTCGCAGGAGGAACCACGTCATCGGTGCGGACAGCAGCACCATCGCGACCGCGTACGGGGCGGCGGTGCCGTAGTCGAGCGAGCTGCTCGCCGACCAGAAGCCGGTCGCCAGGGTCCGCGTGCCGGTGGGTGCGAGCAGCAGGGTGGCCGTCAGCTCGGTGGTCGTCGCCATGAAGACCAGGGCGAGGCCGGCGAGGATGCCGGGCGACGCGAGTGGCACGACCACCCGCACCACGGCGCGGGACGGGCTGTCGCCGAGCGCGCGGGCGCTCTCGAGCAGGGCACTGGGCGCCTGCGCCAGGGCGGTGCGGATCGACACCAGCGCCCGGGGCAGGAAGAGGATCACGTAGGCGAGCACGAGCAGGGCGGAACTCTGGTAGAGCCCGGTCACCCAGCGGATCGTGAGCAGCACCAGGGCCAGGCCGACGACCACGCCCGGCAGCGAGCTGGCCAGGTAGCACAGCCGCTCGATCGACGTGGTGAGCAGGTTCTGGCGGCGCCGCAGCAGCAGGGCCACCGGGAAGGCGGCGAGGCAGGCCACCACCGCAGCGGCCAGCGCCAACCCGACCGTCGACGCCAGGGCCGCGCCGAGGGCGGCCCCGTCGAAGGTCGCACCGGGGGCGGCCAGCCAGTGAGCCAGGCTGTAGGCGGGCACCCCGAGGGCGAGCGCCACCAGCGCCGACAGCCCCACGAGGCTGGGCACCAGCCAGCGGCCGAGCGCGGCCGGCTCGGGCCGGCGGATGACGCCCGACCCGATCCGTGCGTGCCCCCGCCGCCCGCGCCAGAAGTGCTCGATGGTCAGCACGGTGACGCACAGGACGATCAGCACGACGGCCAGGACGCTGCCGGTGCCGGTGTCGAAAGCCGCCTCGTACTGGTCGAGGATCGCGGTCGTGAAGGTGGGGTAGCGCAGCATGGAGAGCACCCCGAACTCGGCGAGCAGGTGCAGCGCGACGAGCAGGCACCCCCCGAGCACCGCGGGGCGCAGCTGCGGCAGCACGATCCGGGCGAACGTGCGCCACGGCCCCAGGCCCAGCGAGCGCGCGGTGTCCTCCCACGACCGGTCGAGCCCGCGCAGCGCCGCGGACACCGGCAGGAAGACCAGCGGGAAGTACGACAGCGTCGTGATCAGGGCCGCGCCGCCGAGTCCGGTCATCGCCGGCCGCAGCGACACCCAGGCATAGGCGTTGACGAAGGCGGGCACCGCGAGCGGTGCGACCAGCAGCACCCGCCACCACCCGGCGCCGGGCAAGCGCGCCCGCTCGACCAGCCAGGCACAGCCGACGCCCAGCACCGCGCAGGCGGCCGTGGCGACGACGACCAGCGACACCGTGTTGCGCAGCAGCTCACCGACGCGCGGTCGCAGCACGTCGGTGACCGCCTCGGACCAGCCCTGGCCCAGGGCGTTGACCACCACGACGACGATGGGCAGCACCGACACGGCCGTCACCAGCACGGCCGCGGCCATCAGCGCACCGGTGGCCGGGGGCGTCCGGTGTCGACGGGTCGCGGCCGTGGGGCGGTCGCCGGTCGTGGTGCTCACGGCTTAGATGATGCCTGCCTGGGTCATCAGCTCGATCACCGCGGGCCCGTCGAGGGTGAACGGGTCGATCGTCGGGGCCTCCAGCGAGGCCAGCGGCGGCAGCGCGGGGTCGGAGGGCTGGTCGACGCCGACGGCGTACTCCATCGACGTGCTCTCGCTGATCGCGGCCTGGCCCTTCGGGCTCGTGACGTAGGCGAGGAACTTCTGCGCGTCCGCGGCGTGCTTGCTCGACGTCAGCACTCCCCCACCGCTGACGCTGACGAAGGCGCCGACATCCTGGTTCTTGAAGTAGTGCAGCTTGGTGTTCTTGCTGCCGTCCTTGGTCAGCGCCTGGTCGCGGTACCAGTAGTAGTGGTACATGAGCCCCATCGGCACCTGACCGGCGTTGACGGCCTTCATCGTGGCGATGTTGTTCTGGTACACCTTCGCGTTCTTCTTCAGCCCGGCCAGCCACGCGCTGGTTGCCGGCTCACCCTTGGCCTCGAGCATCCCGGCGACGATGGCCTGGAAGTCGGCCCCGGCGGGCGCTGCCCCCCACTTGCCCGCGTACCTCGGGTCGGCCAGGTCCATCATGGATGCCGGCAGCTCGGCCGCCGAGACCAGGCTCGGGTTGTAGACCAGCACGGTCGAGCGAGCGGCGATGCCGGTCCACTGGCCGGTGCTCGGTCGGAAGGCCGGGTCGACCTGGTCGAGGGTGGCCCGGTCGACCGGCGCGAGCAGGTCGGCGTTCTGCACCACGGTGATCGCCGGGGAGTTCTCGGTGAGGAAGACGTCCGCGGGAGAGCGCGCCCCCTCGGCCACGATCTGGTTGCCCATCGACGCGTCGGTGCCCTGGCGCACCTGCACCTGGATGCCGGTGTCGGCGGTGAACCCCTTGACCCAGGCGTCGACGAGGTTCTCGTGCTGAGCGCTGTAGATCGTGAGCTTGTCCGGGTCGAGTGGGGTCTCGCCGTTCCCGGAGCCGCACCCGGCGGTCAGCGCGGCCACGGCCAGCACCGCGGGCATCAGTCGTCGGATCATCGAGAGACCTCCTGGAGGGGGCTGTGGCCGGTCGCGGCGACCGGCTCGTGGGGGGTGTCGTGGCTGGTGTCGTGGGGTCGCAGGTGTCGGGCGTCCAGCCGGGCCGAGAGCCTGGTGCTCACGGCCCAGGCGGCCAGCCCGACCCCGAGGGCGAGGCCGAAGTTGACCAGTGGCAGGTCGGTGGCGCGGTAGACCTCGAAGTGGGTCAGGTAGATGTAGAGGGACGCGCTGGCCAGGGCCGCCATGACCGGCACCACGAGCCGCGGCACGGGCAGGGTGCGCACCCACACGACGAGGAGCAGGCCCGCGGCGATGGTGGCCTCGCGCACCGGGTCACCCATGAAGCCGGGCAGCGTGGTGACGACGATCGCGCTCAGCACGACCCGCTGGCGGCGGGTGGACGCCACCTGGGCGGCCCACCCGATCGCGACCAGCCAGAGCACCGCGGGTGCGGTGCCCCTCCCGGGGGGTGAGGTCAGGTCGAAGACGTCGAGCCGGGCCAGCGCCCCCAGCGCGGCCACCGACGCGGCCACCCCGAACGGGTGCCGTGCGTACAGCCGCCGGACCGGCGGCACGCTGAGCAGGGCCGCGAACGCGACGAGGGTCCAGGCCAGGGCCTCGAGGAACCACAGCCGCCAGGTCGACGACCAGGTGTCGCTGCCGAACAGCCAGTTGACCATGCCGAGGTTGGCCACCGAGTAGGTACCGGCCAGCACCCCGACGGCCGCCACCCAGACGACGCTGGGTACGGCGATCCGCGCCACCGTTCCGCCCACCCGCCGCCACGTCTCGCGCACGGACGGCGCGCTCGCGGCGAACCGCGCGAAGTTGTAGCCCGCCACCCCGAGCAGGATGTGCGCGCCCCCGAGCAGGTGGATGACGTGCGTGTGCGAGCCGACGATCGCGAGGATGGCCAGGGCGCGCAGCACGATGGTGGTGTCCACCCGGGCCATCCGTCGGCGGCGCGGCGGCTCGTCGGTGGCCAGCGAACGGATGGGGCGCAGCGGCCAGTCCGCCGGGAGCGGGCCGAGGCGCTCCTCCAGGTGGAGGGACAGCTCGACGTAGGACAGCGAGTCACCGCCGAGGTCGACGAAGGTCGAGTCCTCGGTGGCATCGGGCCGGGCCAGCAGCTCGGCGTACAGGCCCACGAGGGCGGTGGTCGAGCACCCCGCCGGCGGGGTGGGTGCCGTCGTCGTGAGCAGGTCGACGGTCGAGGCGACCGCCGACCGGTCGGGCTTGCCGTTGGGGTGACGCGGCAGCGCCGGAACCGGCGCCACCGCGATGCGGTGGGCGGGCAGGCCGGTCGACGCCACCAGGGTCTCGACCGCCCGCTGCACCGTCGCGGAGCGGCCCGCGCGGAGGTCGTCGGCCACGACCACCGCGGTCAGCCGCTCGTCCGTCCCACCCACGAGGGCGGTGAGCCCGGCGGCGGCCAGCAGCTGCTCGACCCGCTCGACGTCCAGGCGGACGCCGTTGACCTTCAGGAACGACGCCCGTCGCCCGACGACCTGCAGCGTCCCGTCGGCGCGCAGCCGGGCGAGGTCGCCGGTCGGGAGCTCGGTGACCTCGCGGGGGCGCCCCAGGTCGCCGGGAGCCTGGGCGTAGCCGAGCATGACGTTCGGCCCGGTGTAGTACAGGTCGCCGACCGCCCCCGCGGGGACCTCGCCCGCGGCGTCGCGCACGCTGAACCGGCCCGCCCCGACCGCACGACCCACGGATGCCGGGTCCTGCGCCGCCGTGCCCGGCGCGGTGACCGCCATCCGCGCGGTGGCCTCGGTCTGGCCGTACATGACGCGCAGGTCCC
>DASSQL010000191.1:0-3268 GCA_035702525.1 Ornithinibacter sp.
AGCATGCCGCGGGCCTCGGGCTGACGCGCGACGCCGTTGAGGTAGGCGGCGAAGATCAGACCCACACCGATACCGGGGCCGATGGCGGCGAGGCCGTAGCCGAGGTAGGTGATGTTCCCAGTCATTGCGTTTCCTTTCGAGGCCGCCGGGTCCGTCCCGGCGTGGGGTGTGCTGTCGGTCGTGCGGGTGCTGCGGGTCGTGCTGGTGGTGCGGACGGGCCGGGGCCCGTGGTCAGTGGTGCTCGCTCACCGCGTCGGAGATGTACAGCGCGGTGAGGAGGGTGAAGATGAACGCCTGGAGGAACTGCACCAGGAGCTCGAAGAAGGTCATCACGACACCGAAGGCGAGGCCGAGGATGCCGGAGAGCTGGATGAAGATGCTGCTGCCGTGGATGAGCAGGTACTCGCCGCCGAGGATGAAGACCAGCAGCATCAGGTGGCCGGCGAGCATGTTGCCGAACAGTCGCAGCGCGAGCGTCAGCGGCCGGATGATGAAGTAGGTCAGCACCTCGAGGAAGAACATGATCGGGCGCAGCCAGACCGGCAGGCCCGGGGGCACCAGCGACTTGAGGTAGCCGATGACGCCGTGCTTCCGGCGGATCGCGACGGTGTGGTAGACGACGTAGACGATCAGGGTGAGCACGATCGGGAACGCGATCCGGCTGAACGTCGGGAACTGCACGAACGGCAGCACGCCCATGACGTTGTTGAACAGGATCAGCGTGAAGAGCGTGAACAGCAGCGGCACGAACTGGCGGAAGTCCTTGGCGCCGATGACGTCGCGGGCGATCGAGTTGCGCACGAAGCCGTAGGCCTGCTCGGCGACCCACTGGCGCTTGCTCGGCACCACGGTGAGGCGGCCCGCCACCGTGACGAAGAACCACGCCAGGATGCCGACCGAGATGGCCATGACCAGCCCGGGCCGGGTGATCGCCCAGTTGGAGTCGCCACCGAAGACCGGCCAGAAGAAGTCTTCGGTGCCGGGGGCCTGGAAGCCTCCGTCGCCTTCGGCGGCGGCGATGCCGACCTGCAGCCAGTGTGCGGGAACCACGCTCAGGCTCACAGCCTCTCCTCGGGGAATGCACAGGCAACCTCGACGGGCGCCCGGGGGATCGGGACGTACGCTACCCGACCCCGAAGGGTCGTCGCGACGGCGGGCTCAGGGGTGAACCGCGTGCTCATCGGCCGTCTCCGGAGGTCTCGGACGGCTCGTCGTAGACCAGGGTGCGGGCCCGGCGCAGTGCGATCATCGCGAACACCTGCCAGGCGATCGTCACGACGAGCGCCACCAGGCCCAGGGCCACGCCGTCGACCCAGTCGGCGTTCTTGAACGCGATGATGACGAGCAGCAGGACGAAGACCTGGCCGAGGTAGACCGCCATGGCGACCGCGACGAACGCGTGCGGGCTGGCACTGCGCACCAGCTTGCTCAGCAGGAACATGCCCGAGGCGAAGAAGGCCACCGCGACGACGAGCCCGATCAGGGCCCCGGCGAGGGCGTCGACACCCCGCACGGCCACGAGCACCACGACCGTGAGCAGACCCGCGAGCACCGACGGCAGCAAGGCCCCTCGGAGCATCGCTCCGAACGGGGCGCCGGCGTGCGGCGCGCTGCTCTGGGTGGGGTCGGTCATCGGCGATCGGCCTCTTCGGTGGTCGTGTCGGATGGGGTCCGGGACGGCTTGTGAAAGTTATCACAAGCGCTCGGTGGGCCCCAAACCCCGTCCACGCGACGGCATCCCGAGCCGTGGACGGGCGCTCAGACGCGGCGGGCGAGGATGACCCAGATGGTGCGGGCGATGATCTCGAGGTCGAGCACCGGTGACCAGTTGACGAGGTACTGCAGGTCGTAGCCCAGCTTGTACTCGGCGTCGGTGTGGTAGCGCCCGTGGATCTGGGCCAGGCCGGTCAGGCCCGGCGGGACCTCGTGCCGTCGGGTGTACCCGGCGATCTCCTTCTCGAACCCCTTGGTCAGCTCGGGTCGCTCCGGGCGGGGGCCGACGATCGACATCCGGCCGGTGACGATGTGCAGGATCTGCGGCAGCTCGTCGGCCCGGGTGGCGCGCACCCAGCGGCAGGCCGGGATGACGCGCGGGTCGCCCTCCTGGGAGAGCTGGGCCACCCCGTCGCTCTCGGCGTCGGGGCGCATCGTGCGGAACTTGACCATCTCGAAGGTCTCGCCCCCCACGCCGACCCGCACCTGCCGGAACAGGAGGGGGCGGCCGGCCACCGCGAGCTGGTAGAGCGCGACGCCGCCGAGCAGGGTCAGCCAGACCGGGGCGGTGACCAGCAGCAAGAACAGGTCGAGGAGCCGCTTGAAGTGGCGCTGCGAGGACGACATCGTCTGCGGGAGCAGCAGCACGAACGGCAGGCCACCGACCTCGCGCAGCCGGTCGAGCCCGAACAGCGTCTCGCGCCCGGTGACCCGCAGCAGGGTGGTGACGTTGAGCCGGTCGAGCCGCCCGATGGTGCGCGGGTACCACTCGTCGAGCCAGGCCGCCGTCACCAGCAGCACGTCGCTGGCCCGCGCCTCCCTGGCCACCTCCACCGCCGCCCGCGGGTCGTCGACCTCGGCGACGACGACGAGCTCGGAGACGTTGGCCGCGAGGTGGCGCCGGGCGAGGTCGAGGTCGGCCTCCTCCCCCGCGAGCACCACCCGGGGCAGCCCCTCACGGCGGGTGCGCAGGGCGTGCGCGAAGGCCCGGTTGATGGCCACCGCCACCCCGGCCAGGACGATCACGGCGACGAGGTTGGGGATGGGGAACGGCAGCGCCCGCCCGATCGACGACCCCCGCTGGCGGAGCAGGCCGCCGAGGGCGAGGTTGAGCAGGGCGACGAAGCTGCCGGCGGCCAACGACAGCCGAGCGGCCCGGGGAAGGACGGCCGCCCCACCCAGGCGCGGCTCACGCTCGTAGAGCCCACCGAAGTAGAAGGCGAAGATGAAGATGAGCGTGGAGACGCTGAACGACAGCAGGTAGGCGCTGAGCGAGTACGTCGGCCAGGGTGGCGCTCCGTTTCGCACCACCATGCTCAGCACCGACAGCCCGAAGACCGCGAGCCCGTCGAGGACCATGACGAGGCGGAAACCGCGCCGGTTGAGCCGCCGGATCAGCGGGGTGACGGGACCGCCGTCCGGACTCGTGTCGCTCACCGGCGCCTGCGTCTCAGCCGCGCGCCGCACCCGGACGCGGGTAGGCCGGGAAGCGGCCGACCAGGTCGGCGACCTCGCCGCGCACCGCGCGCGACACCGCGTGCTCGGGGTCGGCGTC
>DASSQL010000192.1:0-4890 GCA_035702525.1 Ornithinibacter sp.
GGCGCTGGACGCCTGCGAGCGGCACTGGATCCCGGTGCGGCGGTCCTGGCGGCTCAACGAGCGGCACTACGGCGCCCTGCAGGGCAAGGACAAGAAGGCCACCCTCGCGGAGTACGGCGAGGAGCAGTTCATGCTCTGGCGCCGCTCCTACGACACCCCGCCGCCGCGCATCGACGACGACGACAAGTGGGCGCAGACCGACGACGCGCGCTACGCCGGCCTCCCCGACGAGCTCATGCCGCGCACCGAGTGTCTGGCGGACGTCGTCGACCGCATGCTGCCCTACTGGTACGACGCGATCGTCCCCGACCTGCGCGCCGGCAGCACGGTCTGCGTGGCCGCGCACGGCAACTCGCTGCGCGCGCTCGTGAAGCACCTCGACGGCATGTCCGAGGAGGCCGTGGTCGGGCTGAACATCCCCACCGGCATCCCGCTGGTCTACCGTCTCGACGAGCACCTGCGCCCGACCCAGCGGGGCGGGGAGTACCTCGACCCCGAGGCCGCCGCCGACGCGATCCAGGCCGTCGCCAACCAGGGCCGCTGACTCCCAGCGGCTAGGGGACCAGCCGCGAGGTGAGGAACCCGCGGACCCGGGCGTCGTCGCCGGCGATCCGGACGTCGGCGTCGTCGAGCGCGAGCCGCTTCCAGAGCAGCCGGTAGAGCACGTCGGCCGGCGCCTCGACGCGGTCCACGACCTGCGCCACGGCCGACGTACGGTGCTCGACGCTCGGCGGCAGGGTCGGCACCGTCTCGGCGGCGGTGCCGACGGCCTGCGCCGGCACCATCGGGCTCGAGCCGGAGCGCGGCTGCGGGGCGACCACCCAGGTGTCGCCCGTGTCGGTCGCGGTCAGCGCGAGGGGCTGCTCGAGCTGGGCGGCGTGGCCCCGCTGGTGCATCCGGTGCAGGAACACCCGGAGCACCTCGTCGACGCCGTCGCGGGCCACCGCGGTGTCGACCGGTGTCTCCCGGCCGAACGTCTGCTCGAGGTCGAGGTGGTGGATGGTCGTCTCGTGCAGCTGGCGGCGCGGCCAGAACGCCGCGGTGCCGGCCCCGAACGCGAAGTTCCAGCAGGGTGCCCCCGGGTCGACGGCCCGGAGGACCTGGTAGAGGTCCTCGGCCTTGGCGGCGTACCACGCGCTGACCGTCCGCGGCCGCGCGTGCGCCGGCTCGTCGTTCTGCTCGACCGCGGACCGGCCGGTCTCCACGATGGTCGCCGCCCAGGCGTGCACGTTCCCGACGTGCACCACGAGGTCGTAGGTCTTCCAGGAGGGGCAGGCGGGGACGCGGGCCCGCAGGTCGGACCACGCCACGGCCACCGCGAACCGTTCGGCCGCGACGGCGAACTGCTCGACGAAGTCGACGGACGTCGACAGGTGGGTGGCCGCGCTCACGCGATGCATCATCGCACCGCCCGGGTAGCCGGGGCGGCCGGCGACGGCGTCCTGTCTAGAGGTGGTCGACCGTGGTGACGGTCTCCCCGGTGACCAGGTAGACGACCCGGCGGGCCAGGGACACGGCGTGGTCGGCGATCCGCTCGTAGTAGCGGCCGAGCAGCGCGATGTCCACGGCCGGCTCGACACCGTGCGGCCAGGAGTCGTCCAGCATCAGCCGGAACGACGAGCGGCGGAGCTGGTCCATCTCCTCGTCGTCCTCCTCGAGGCGCCGGGCGCCCTCGACGTCGCGCTCGGCGATGATGCCCGCGACCGTGCCGACCATCTTCTCGGCGACGGTGGCCATCCGCTCGATGGTGGGGACGATCTCGGCCGGGACCGCGAGCTGCGGGACGCGCAGGCGGGCGACCTTGGCGACGTGCACCGACAGGTCCCCCATCCGTTCGAGGTCGGCCACCATCCGGAGGGCGGCCACGAGCATCCGCAGGTCGCTGGCCACGGGCTGCTGGAGGGCGAGGAGCTCGAACGAGCGCTCCTCCACCCGCTCCCGGGCGGCGTCGATGGCGGCGTCGTCGCTGATGACCCGTTCGGCGATCTCGGCGTCCGCGGTGAGCAGGGCCTGGGTGGCTCGGGCCACCGCGACCTGGACCACCTGGGTCATGTCGACGAGCTCGTCGACGATGGAGTCGAGCTGGTCGAAGTAGGCGTTGCGCATGCGGTGAACGGTAGGAGTCCGAGGTGAAGCCCCGGCGACCCGACGACGACGAGGCGTGAACGCGAGGTGAACAGTCGGCGAAAGCGCAGGTCAGAGAGCCTCCGCGAAGCGAACCCCCGATGACCCGGGCCGTACGATCGAGCCGTGGACGGTACGACCCAGGCGCTCCTCTTCGCGCTGCTCGGCGCGGTGCTCGGCGCCGGCGTCGTCCTCGCGTGGCGCGTCAGCGAGGCGCAGATGCACCAGCCCGCGCCCGTCGAGGACCCGGTGCTGCCCGCCGGGATCGCCACCGTCCTGTCCGTCCTGCGCTCCAGCGCGCTCGTCGTGGACGAGACCGACGAGGTGCTCAAGGCCTCCGCGCCCGCCCACGCGTTCGGCCTCGTGCGCGACAACGAGGTGGCGGTCGAGGAGCTCGCCGACCTCATCCGGCAGGTTCGCCGGGACGGGCAGATCCGCGAGACCGAGCTCGTGCTGGCGCGCGGGCGGGCGGTCGCACCGCTGCACGTCACCGCCCGGGTGGCACCGCTGAGCAGCCGGCTGGTGCTCGCCCTGGTGGAGGACCGCACCCGCGAGCGCCGTGTCGAGGCGATCCGCCGCGACTTCGTCGCCAACGTCTCCCACGAGCTCAAGACCCCGGTGGGCGCGCTCAACCTGCTGGCCGAGGCCGTGCAGGAGGCCGCCGACGACCCCGAGGCGGTCACCCGGTTCGCCGGCCGGATGCAGACCGAGAGCGCCCGGCTGACCCGGCTGGTGCAGCAGATCATCGAGCTGTCCCGGCTCCAGGGCGACGACCCGCTCGAGGAGCCCCAGACCGTCGACGTGGACGCGGTCGTCGCCCGCTCGATCGACCAGAGCACGATCGACGCCCAGTCGAAGAAGATCTCGGTCGTGCACGACGGCGAGCGGGGCCTGCAGATCCTCGGCAACGGGGACGAGGTCGCGCTCGCGCTCGGCAACCTGGTCGCGAACGCGGTCGCCTACTCCCCCGACGGGAGCCGGGTCGTGGTCGCCGCCCGCACCGACGACCTGATGGTGGACCTGACCGTCACCGACCAGGGCATCGGGATCCCGGCCGCGGAGATCGACCGCATCTTCGAGCGGTTCTACCGGGTCGACCCGGCCCGGCACCGCTCCACCGGCGGCACCGGCCTCGGCCTCTCGATCGTCAAGCACGTGGCCGCCTCGCACGGCGGCGAGGTCCGGGTCTGGTCCGTGGAGGGCCAGGGCTCGACGTTCACGCTCTCGCTCCCGCGCCGCGCCTCCGACGGCGTCGGCGCGCCCCGTCCGTCGTACGCGTCCGAACCCGGCACCGCGCCGACCGCGGCGCCGGACAGCACGTCGCCCGACGTGCCCAGCCACCAGGAGGCAGCCCCGTGACCCGAGTACTCGTCGTCGAGGACGAGGAGAGCTACAGCGACGCGCTCGCCTACATGCTCCGCAAGGAGGGCTTCGACGTGTCGGTGGCCAACACCGGCCCGGACGCCCTCGCGGAGTTCGACAAGACCGGCGCCGACATCGTGCTCCTCGACCTGATGCTCCCGGGCATCCCCGGCACCGAGGTGTGCCGGCAGATCCGGCAGACGTCGAACGTCCCGGTGATCATGGTCAGCGCCAAGGACGCCGAGGTCGACAAGGTGGTCGGGCTCGAGCTCGGGGCCGACGACTACGTCACCAAGCCGTACTCCCCGCGCGAGCTGGTCGCCCGGATCCGCGCCGTGCTCCGCCGCGGCAGCGAGGTCGAGCTGGCCCCGGCCACCCTCGAGGCCGGCCCGGTGCGGATGGACGTCGAGCGGCACGTCGTGACCGTCAACGGCGGGGACACCAAGCTGCCGCTCAAGGAGTTCGAGCTGCTGGAGATGTTCCTGCGCAACCCCGGCCGGGTGCTGACCCGCGGACAGCTGATCGACCGGGTCTGGGGGTCGGACTACGTCGGGGACACCAAGACTCTCGACGTGCACGTGAAGCGGCTGCGCGCCAAGATCGAGCCGGACCCGGCGACCCCGTCCTACCTGGTCACGGTGCGTGGCCTCGGCTACAAGCTGGAGGCCTGAGCAGGTCGTCCGGATGTCGACGCAAGTCGGCAACATTTCGGTGGGCGCCGAACTGTCCCGCACCTAGCGTTGAGGCATGACCCCCGCACACCCACGCGGCTCGCTGCCGCTCGTCGCCGTCGCCGTCACGCTGGTCCTCTGGTCCTCGGCGTTCGTGGCGATCCGGCACCTCGGCCACACGTTCTCCCCCGGCGCCCTCTCGCTGGGACGGCTGGTGGTGGGCTCCCTGGCGCTCGGTGTCGTGCTCGCGACGCGGGGCTGGCGGACGCCGACCCGGCGCGAGTGGCCGGGTCTCGTCGCCATCGGCCTGCTGTGGTTCGGGCTGTACAACGTCGCGCTGAACGCGGGCGAGCGCCGGGTCGACGCCGGCACCGCCGCCATGCTCATCCAGCTCTCGCCGGTCCTGGTCGCCGTGCTGGCCGCGGTGTTCCTCAAGGAGAAGGCGACCCCCGCGCTCGGGGTCGGCCTGCTCGTCGCGTTCGCGGGGGTCGTGCTGATCGCCACCTCGACGTCGGGTGCCGGCAACCGCGACCCGTTCGGCGTGGTGCTCTGCCTGGTGTCCGCAGCGGCCTACGCCGTCAGCCTGATCCTGCAGAAGCCACTGGTCACCCGGCTGCCCGCGATCGAGGTCACCTGGGTCGCCTGCACCGTGGGCGCCGTGGCCTGCCTGCCGTTCGCCGGCCGGCTCGTCACCGACGTCCGGGCGTCGAGCGCGGCCGACCTCGGCTGGGTG
>DASSQL010000193.1:0-9889 GCA_035702525.1 Ornithinibacter sp.
GGTCGACCCGAGCCCGGCAGACGGCCCCGAAGCCGGGGGACGGGCCGGAGCCGACCGCGCCCCTAGGCTCTGGGGGTGGCCATCCTCATCGACCCGCCTCGCCCCGAGGCGCACGGCCGTCGGTGGTCGCACCTGGTCAGCGACACCAGCCTCGACGAGCTGCACCGCTTCGCCCGCTCGGTCGGCATCCCCGAGCGCGGCTTCGAGGGCGACCACTACGACATCCCCGAGGAGCGCTACGCGTCGGTCGTGGCGGCGGGCGCCCGGCCGACCCCGGCGCGCGACCTGCTCCGGGCGCTGCAGGCCAGCGGCCTGCGGATGCAGAAGCGGCGTGGGGACAAGGGCGTGGCCCGCGTGCGCGGCATCCGGTTCGCCGACGACACGACGGCCGACGTCGACCTGATCCGGTCCGACCGCGAGGCCGACGAGGGCCGGGTCTTCGCGGCGATGGCCTTCGTGCTGGACGACGCGGGTGACTTCGCCGCCGTCTACTCCGTGCGGCGCCGGCAGTGGGGCTCGCCGGGTGGCTGGCGCGAGGCTGGGGAGTCGGTGCGGGAGAACGCGGTCCGCGAGATCCGCGAGGAGACCGGGCTGGTCGTCGACCAGGGCGCCCTCCGGCCGCGCGGCTACGAGCGCTTCCACGGCCGCTCCGAGGGCGGGCTGTGGCAGGAGGGCCGCGACCTGCTCCAGGTCTACGAGGTGCGGGTCCCGGGGCGGCGCCCGCCGCTGACGGCCGAGCTCGACGACACCTCCGACCGCCGGTGGATGACCTGGGCCGAGCTCGAGCGCGAGTGCTCAGACCAGTTCTGGTGGGCGCTGGCCGTCGCCGTGCTCACCCCGCCAGCCGGGTGAGCTCGCGGGCCAGGTTCTCGCGCGCCGACGGCTCCCACTCCGCCCGGGCGTGGGCGGTGCGGTACACGTGGTCGCGCACGAGGAAGGGCCGCAGCACCTCGGTGCGGGCCGTGGCGTAGAGCGCCGCGGGAACGTGCGCGTACTCCTCGCGCACCTGCGCGCAGTACTCGTCGAAGCGAGCCACCGGGGCGGACAGCACCCACAGGTCGGCGTCGTGCACCACCACGCGCGCCGGGTCGGCCGACGCCTGCGGCGTCAGGTCGTGGGATGCCGTGTCGAGCACCACGGCGACGACCCGTGCGGCCAGGTCGGGATCGACGGGGAGCCGCGCCAGCTGGCGGGCCGCCAGCGACGCGCTCTCGGCCTCGTTGTCGGCCCCCGGGTCGACCGCGTACACGGCGTCGTGGAACCAGGTGGCCAGGGCGGCCACGGCGTGGTTCGACCCGTTCAGCCCGCCGACCGAGCAGAGCCCGTCGACGGCCGAGAGCACCTCGGTCAGGTGGGTCGCGTCGTGGTAGTGGCGGTGCGGCTCGTGCCACCGTCTCAGCAGGTCGGCGCCGATGTCGTCGACGGTCGCCACCGCCGCCCCCGCGGCCACCGTGGCGCAGTCGTGCCGCCACCGCCCCCTCAGCGCCTCCATCCGGCCACTGTGCCACCCCGCGCGCCGGACGTCACGCGGTGAGCCGGCGGCGTTCGTAGGCCTTGGCGTACCGGCTGCCCGTGGCGAGCAGGAGCAGCCCCATGACGATGAACGCCACCGACCGCACCAGCCCGTTCAGGGCGGCCAGGTCGAAGAGGAAGAGCTTGGCGACGCTGATGCCGGCCAGCACGAGACCGGTGCGCAGGGTGAGGTCGGCGTCCCGCGAGCGCTCGAGGCCGCGCAGCAGCAGCCAGGTCGCGGCCAGCATCCAGGTCACCGTGGCGACCGCGTGGCCGATGGTGAAGCCGAGCGCGGTGTCACCGGCCTCGGCCCCGAGGAGGGTGCCCAGGGCGACGAGCACGGTGGTCGACGCCCCGAGGCCGAGCACCCACGCGACGACGGTCGCGGTCAGCCGCACGTCGCGCCCGAGCCCGCGCTGGGCACCGACCGCCCACAGCCCGGTCGCGACGACGGCCGCGACGAGGATGCTGTCGACCAGCGCCACCACCATGTCGTGCGCGCCGGCGGCGGATGCCGTGACGGTGGCGAGCGGGTGCTGCGCCCAACCGAGCACGGCGACGAGCGTGACGCCGGACGCCAGGGCCAGCGAGGTGCGCGAGCGGCTCACCCCGGCCGCGGCGAGCCCGCCGAGGGCCAGGAGCAGCAGGCCGGTGGTGACGAACCGCTCGGGCGCACCGGACAGCACGGCCAGCACGGCCAGCACGGTTCCGGCGGCGCCCACCGTGCCGACGAGGTGGCCGGCCAGCGGGCCGAGCGGGCGCCGGGACAGGCTGGTCGCGGCGACGAGGAGCAGGGCCGCCGCGGTGCCCAGGACGAGCGTGCGAGGGGGCTCGGCCAGGGCGAGCGAGGTGGCGAGCAGCCCGGTGGCCAGCAGCGCGACGGCGGCCGACGCCGACACGTCGTGTGCGTCCCGACGGACCGAGACGGCAGAGGTCACCACCGTCGCCGAGAGCACGACCGCGGCCACGGCTAGCAGGCCGACGGCGTCGGTGCCGCTGCCGGCGGAGCCCATCGCGCCGGCGAGCAGCGCGAAGGTCACCGGGAGGACGCGCACCAGGGTGAGTGCCGGGCTGGTGCGGTCGCCGCCGGCCCACCACCCGACCACGCAGAGCACCCCGAGGAAGGCCGAGACGACCCAGCCACCACCCTGCGCGACGGCGGGGGCGAGCCCGGCCGCGCCGAGCACGAGGAGCACCGCCAGCAGCTCGCTGCCCCAGCGACGGGCCAGGTGCAGGCCACCGAGCGCGACCAGGCCGGCGAGCACCAGCCCCGGCGCCGGCGCGACCCAGCCGTAGCCGCTGGTGACGGCCACGACGTCGAGGTAGGCGGCGGCTGCACCGGTGGCGACCAGGGCCACGGGTGCGCTGCTGACCGCCTTCCCGGCGCGCCGGTCGCTCTCCCCGCCGCGCACCCCGATCCACGCGAGCGCGGCGGCGAGCGCGGCGCCGGCGCCGACCCGGGCGCCCGGGCCGAACCACCCGCGCTGCGCGGCCAGCACCAGGAGCATCGCGACGCCGGCCATCGTGATGACGGCTCCCGCGACCGCCAGGACGCGGGTCACGGCGCCCTCGCGGCGGTACCAGGCGAGCTGCGGCTCGCGTGGTGCGAGGGGCGGCGGGGGAGGGGCCGAGGCACCGGGGGGTGACCACGCCGGCCCGGCCGGGGCGGTGGTCGGCGCGGAGGCCGGGTCCATCGGGCCGGATGCCGGAACGGTGGGGCCGGACACCGGACCGGATGCCGGTGCGGCGACGATCCGCGGGGCGCCCGGGCGGGAGGCGGTGGGCACCGGCGCGCCCACGGCATCCTCGCGTTCGAGATCGGAGCGCAGGCGGGCCAGTCCGTTGCCCACGGCGTACATGCGGTTCATGGCGTCGGCGAAGTCGGACTCGAGCTGGAGGACGGCGGTGCGGTGGCTCATGCCCCCACCATCGGGCCGGGACGACGACAGGCGCCTGAGCACGCTGACTCATCTGCGTGCTCAGGCGCCTGTCGGGCGCTGCCGGGGTCAGCCGTTGGTGGTCGGCTTGGCGGCCAGGGTGGCCTTGATCTCCAGGCTCTTGCCGTCGCGCAGGACGGTGAGGCTGACCTGGTCGCCGGTGTTCTTCTCACGGACGTGACCGACGAGGGAGTCGGCCGACTCGACGCGCTCGCCGTTGACGGCGACGATGACGTCGCCGACCTTCAGCCCGGCGGCCGCGGCGGGGGTGCCGTCGCCGACGGAGGTGACCTCGGCGCCCGCGCGGGTGGCCGAACCGTCACTGGCGGTGCCGTTCTGCGGGGTGACCCCGAGGTAGGCGTGCGTGGCGGTGCCGTTGTCGATGAGCTGCTTGGCGATCGAGGTGGCCTCGTTCACCGGGATCGCGAAGCCGATGCCGATGCTGCCCGACTGGCCGCCGGAGGAGGCGCCGAGCGAGGCGATCGCCGAGTTGATGCCGATGAGCTGGCCGCTGGCGTTGACCAGCGCGCCACCGCTGTTGCCGGGGTTGATCGCGGCGGAGGTCTGGATCGCGTTGGTCACGACGGTCTCGCCGGCCGACTGGGCCTGCGCGTTGGGGTCGAGCTGCGAGCCGTCGCTCGGCGCCTGGCTCTCGGCCTCGGTGGTCACCGGGCGGTTGAGGGCGCTGACGATGCCCGTGGTGACGGTGCCGGCCAGGCCGAGGGGGTTGCCCACGGCCATGACCGGGTCACCCACGGCGATCTTGTCGGAGTTGCCGATCGCGATCGGGGCCATGTCGCTCGGTGCGTTCTTCACGGTGATGACCGCGAGGTCGGTCGAGGGGTCGGTGCCGCGCACCTCGGCGTCGTAGGTACGGCCGTCGCTCATGGTGACCGTGAGCTTGGTCGCGCCCGCCACCACGTGGTTGTTGGTGAGCACGTGGGTCTTGTCGATGATGACGCCGGAGCCCTGCGCCCCACCCTGGGCGAGGGTCGCCGTGATGCTGACGACGCTGGGCGAGACGACGGATGCCGTGGCGGTCCAGTCGGGCGCCGCGGCGGTGCCCTGCTTGACCGGTGCCGAGGCGTTGCTGCCGAGCTGGGTGGTGGAGGACGCGCTGGCGGCTTGGGTGCCGTTGTCCCAGTAGTGGGCCGCGGCGACCGTGCCACCGGAGGCGAGGAGCGCAGCGAGCACCGCGACGGCGGTGAGCTGGCCGATGCCGCGCTTGGCCGGCTTCGGGGCGGGGGCCTGCGGGAGGGGCTGGCCGAGCGGGCCGCGGGGGCCCATCGGCGGGGGAGTGGCACCGTAGCCCACGGGCATCTCGGTGGTCGGCGCACCGGCACCCTCGTGCCTCGGCGCCGTCGTGGTGCCGCCACTGGGGGTGTACCACTGGGGGGTGGGGTGCTGCTCGGTCATCGGGGTGCTCTCCTTCGGTGGGTGGGACTGATGTCAGTCAATCCCGCCGAGGTGGACAGGCCCTGATCAGCGGCTGGGAGTCTGCTGTGGAAGCCGGACCACGAAGGTCGCGCCACCGCCCGGGGTCGGCGCGACGCCCACCCGGCCGTGGTGCTGCGACACGATCGCCGCGACGATCGCGAGCCCGAGGCCGCTGCCGCCGCCGCCACTACGGCCACGCGCGGGGTCGGCCCGGTAGAAGCGCTCGAAGACCTTGGTCGCGACCTCGTCGGGCACGCCCGGCCCGTGGTCGCGCACCTCGAGGGCGACACCGGTGGCGTCGTGCCCGACGGCCACCTCGACGGGGGTGCCGTCCGGGGTGTGCCGCAGGGCGTTCGCGACGAGGTTGGTCACCACCTGCCGAAGCCGGGACTCGGTGCCCTGCACCACGGTCGGCGCGACCGGGCCGTCGAGGCCGAGCAGCGAGATGCGCCGCTCCGGCGCCCTGACGCGGGCGTCGGCCACGGCATCCGCCGCGAGGACGGTGAGGTCGACCTGGCTGGTCTCGATGACGGGGGCGTCGTCGATCCGGGCCAGGGTGAGCAGGTCCTCGACGAGGCCGCTCATCCGGGTCGACTCGGCCTCGATGCGCTCCATCGCGGACTCGACGCCGGCGGCGTCGCGCACGGCGCCCTGCCGGTACAGCTCGGCGTACCCGCGCACCGTGGCGAGGGGGGTGCGCAGCTCGTGCGAGGCGTCGGCGACGAACTGGCGCATCCGCTCCTCGCTGGCCTCGCGCACGGCGAACGAGGACTCGATGCGGGTCAGCATGACGTTGAGGCTCCGGGAGAGGGAGGTGACCTCGTCGTCGGCCTGGCGCACCGGGATGCGCTGGGTGAGGTCACCGGTGGCGATCGCCGCGGCGGTGTCCTCGATCCGGGTCAACGGGCGGAAGGCTCGCCGCACGGCGAACCAGGCCAGCACGATGGACCCGATGAGCGCGATCGAGCCGATGACCGCCGTCGTGAAGAGCAGCCGGACCACCGTGTGGTTCACCGTGCTCAGCGGGATGCCGACCGCGAACGTCGCGCTCGTTCCCGTCACCCGGCCGGCGACGAAGCGCCACTGCAGCGGCCCGGTCTCCGAGTCGACGGTGAACGGCTCGCCGCCGGTGACCCGCGGGTCGCTCACGGACAGGACGGGCAGGTCGGGTGTGGCCGTGACCCCCGTCGCGGGGCGGGTGATGACGCCGAACTCGCTCTGCAGCTCGAACGCGTAGTTCGACGGGAAGCCCGAGCTCCTGTTGTTCAGCTCGGCCAGGGCCTGGGTCGCGACCGGGCGGGCCACCGACTGCAGCTCCTTGTCGACGCCGTCCATCAGGTCGGAGCGCATCAGGAAGGCGGTCGCGAGGCTGGTGAGGATGAGGGCCGCGCCGACCAGGGTGCCCACGATCGCCACGAGGCGGGTCCGCAACGGAACCGCCTCGAGCTGGCGCACGACGCGGGCAACGGGCCCGCGGTCGCTGCGCGGCGTGGGAGTGCTGGTCATCAGCCCTGGGGAGGCATCCGCAGCACGTAACCGACGCCGCGCTTGGTGTGGATGAGCGGGGGGAGGCCCTCGGTGTCGATCTTGCGCCGCAGGTACGAGATGTAGGACTCGACGATGCCGGACTCGCCGCGGAAGTCGTAGTCCCAGACGTGGTCGAGGATCTGCGCCTTGGACAGCACGCGGTTCGGGTTGAGCATCAGGTAGCGCAGCAGCTTGAACTCGGTGGGGCTGGTCTCGATGACCCGGCCGGCGCGACGCACCTCGTGCGAGTCCTCGTCGAGCTCGAGGTCCTCGAAGGCGATCACCTGGCGGTCCTCGTCGGCCTCGCCGCGGGTACGGCGCAGCACGGCGCGGATGCGGGCCACGACCTCCTCGAGGCTGAACGGCTTGGTGACGTAGTCGTCGCCGCCCACCGTGAGGCCCTTGATCTTGTCGTCGACCGAGTCGCGGGCCGTGACGAAGACGATGGGCAGCTGGCGGCCCTGCTCGCGCAGCCGACGGGTGACGGTGAAGCCGTCCATGTCGGGCAGCATCACGTCGAGGACGCACAGGTCGGGGTTGTGGTCACCGGCGACCCTCAGGGCCTCGGACCCGCTGGACGCCGTGGCGACGTCGAAACCCGCGTAGCGCAGGGACGTCGCGAGCAGCTCGCGGATGTTGGGCTCGTCCTCGACGACGAGCAGGCGGGCCTCGGGGGTTGCTTGGGTGCTCACGCTCCCAGTGTGGCGCGCGAACCTGTGAGTTGGCTGGACGTCTGCTGGGACATCGCGCTGCCCGCTCAGGTTCCCTGGTAGTCGTACGACGTCGACCCGTCGAAGGTGCCGGAGGCGGCCAGGGCGAAGAAGATCACCCAGCCGATCACGGCCAGTGCCATCGTCACCCCGAAGGTGATCCAGCCGGCCCTGGTCATCCGGGCCGAGCCCTGCGGGTCGGTGGCCGCCTTGGTGAGGCCGAGGATGCCCAGGATGAGCGACGGGATCGCCAGCACGTTGCAGCAGGCGACCAGCGTCACGCCCGAGATGACGGTCAGCACGATGGCGCTGGTGTTCCTGGCCGGTGGGGCGCCGTACGGGGCGGGCGGCATCGAGTACGGGGGCTGGCCGTACGCGGTGGAGCCGTAGGGCTGCTGCCCGTACGGGGTCTGCGCGCCGAACGGCGAGCCGTAGGGGGACGGCGCGTAGGGGGACTGGCTGTAGTCCTGGCCGGGCGCGGCCGGGTCGTAGGGCTGCTGCGGGTACGGCGCCTGGCCGTAGGGGTTCTGGCCGTACGGGTTCTGGTCCTGGGGAGGCGGGGCCCAGGGCGCCGGCGCGGGCTGGGGCGGGACGTACGGCGACGGCGGGGTCACGGGCGGCTCGGTGGGGAGCGGCTGGGTCGGTGGGGCCGGCTCGGGGCTGGCCCAGACCGGTGCGGTCGGGTCGTCGAACCCGTCTCCGGTGGTGCCCGGGTCGGTGCTGTCGCTCATGGTCGGCCGTCCTCGCGCGTCCTGCGGCGCCGAACGGCGCTGTCGCGCACGAGGCTAGCGCCCGGGCGGCCCACCTCGGGCTCGCCTCGCGGACCCACGGCCCGGCATCCGCGGCCCCCGCGCCGGCATCCCCTGGCCCGAGTCGTGTCAGGATCGGGTCGTGAGACTTCCGCTGCCGCAGGTCGAGCCCGACCCGACCCTTCCGGGGTCGGTGACCGTCTACGAGGTGGGGCCGCGCGACGGCCTGCAGAACGAGTCGACGGTCGTGCCGGCCGCGGTCAAGGCCGAGTTCGTGCGCCGGCTGGCCGCCGCGGGCCTGTCGACGGTCGAGACGACGTCGTTCGTCGACCCGCGCTGGGTGCCCCAGCTCGCCGACGCCGAGGAGCTGCTCGGCCTGCTCGGCGACGAGGGGCTCGGGCCGCGGCGGCCGGTGCTGGTGCCCAACGAGCGTGGCCTGGACCGGGCCCTCGCGGCCGGCGTGGGTGCCGTCGCCGTGTTCGGCAGCGCGACCGAGACCTTTGCGCGCAAGAACCTCAACCGCACCGTCGCCGAGTCGGTCGAGATGTTCCGCCCCGTCGTCGAGCGGTCGCGGGTGGAGGGGCTGTGGGTGCGCGCGTACGTGTCGATGTGCTTCGGCGACCCGTGGGAGGGCCCGGTGCCGGTCGCCCAGGTGGTCGACGTCTGTCGCCGGCTGATGGACCTGGGCTGCGACCAGCTCTCGATCGGCGACACGATCGGCGTCGGCACCGTCGGTCACGTGCACCGGCTGCTGGCCGCCCTCGACGGCGCCGGCATCGGCCCGGACCGGGTCGGCGTGCACTTCCACGACACCTACGGCCAGGCCCTGGCCAACACGATGGCGGCCCTGCGCGACGGGGTGCGGGTCGTCGACGCCTCCACCGGCGGGCTCGGCGGGTGCCCCTATGCCAAGTCGGCCACCGGCAACCTCGCGACCGAGGACCTCGTCTGGGCGCTGCAGGGCGCCGGCGTCGAGACCGGGATCGACCTCGACGCCCTGGTCGAGACGAGCGTGTGGATGGCCGGCCAGCTCGGCCGACCCTCGCCGTCGAGCGTCGTGCGAGCCCTCTCGGGAGGCTGAGCCCCCTCGATCTCGTGCGGTACCCGCCTGTACGACGCCTGTGCCTTCATGTGAGTTCGGTGTGAGTTGGCGGCGACATGGTGCCAAACCGGTGCGCGCAGCGGATCATGACGGCATGAGTGACCAGAGCACCCCCGGGCCCGACCCGTCCCACCCCGAGCAGCCGGCGGCGGTCGACCAGACCGCTGCGCTGCCGCCGTACCGCGGCGCCGAGGGCGCGGCGGACACGGCCGCCCTACCGCCCCAGCAGCCGGCGCCGGCCACGTCCGTGCCGGCGCCCCCGGGCTGGGTGCCCGCCGCCGCACCGGCCCCGGCTGCGCCCAGCGGGCCGCGGCACTGGTGGAACGAGGCCACCTCGACCGGCGGCGGCCGGGCGGCCCTGGCGGCGGTGGCGGTGCTCGCCGCGCTGTTCGTCGTGGTCGGCCTCGGCCTGACCACCGCCCTGGTCGTCTCGCACGCCCGCGGTGGCGACGACCGTGGCTTCATGGGCAACGCGCGCGGCGACGACCGGTTCGAGCAGGGCCCCGGCATGGGGATGGGCCGCGGCAACGGCAACGGCAACGGCAAGAATGGCAACGGCAAGGGGCAGGGCAACGGCCGTCAGCAGGCGCCCAGCCAGGCCAACCCGATGGTCCCCGGCAACCCCGGCAACCCCGGCATGGGGATGGGCCGTGGCGCCGCTGGTGCGATGGGCGCCGTTCTGCACGGTGAGTTCACGACCAACCTCACCGGGACGCCCACGGTGATGGTCGTGCAGACCGGCCAGGTCACCGCGTACACCGCGGGCAAGTCGCTCACCGTGAAGAGCACCGACGGCTTCGAGGCCACCTACACCCTCACCGGGACGGCCCCGTTGACCGCGCGCAACGGCGCGACCCTCGCAACGGGCGTGCAGGCCCAGGTCCTCGCGGCCAAGGACGGGATGAAGGTCACCGC
>DASSQL010000194.1:0-7188 GCA_035702525.1 Ornithinibacter sp.
ACTAACCATCAATCAAAGACTGCCCGACCCATGGGCTCTGCGAGACCTATATCGCCGGCAATCCCGCCGCCGTAAGCACCGCCCGTTGCGCGTCGAAGGCCTCGCGGATGCCTTTCTCCGCCAGGGCGATGATGTTGTCCATCGCCGCGCGGTCGAAGGCTTCGCCCTCGGCGGTGCCCTGCACCTCGACGAACTTGCCGTCGCCGGTCATGACCACGTTCATGTCCGTCTCGGCCCGCACGTCCTCCTCGTAGGGCAGGTCGAGCCGCGGGACGCCGTCGATGATCCCGACCGAGACCGCGGCCACCGACCCGGTGAGGGCCTCGGGGACGCCGAGGTGGGCGCACGCGTCGGCCAGCGCGACGTACGCGCCGGTGATCGCGGCGGTGCGGGTGCCGCCGTCGGCCTGCAGCACGTCGCAGTCGAGGACGATGGTGTTCTCGCCGAGCGCCCGGTAGTCGATCACCGCGCGCAGCGACCGGCCGACCAGCCGGGAGATCTCGTGGGTGCGGCCTCCGATCCGGCCCTTGACCGACTCCCGGTCGGAGCGGGTGTTCGTGGCGGCGGGGAGCATGGCGTACTCGGCGGTCACCCAGCCGAGCCCGGACCCCTTGCGCCAGCGCGGCACGCCCTCGGTGGCCGACGCGGCGCACAGCACCCGGGTCTTCCCGAACTCCACCAGCACCGACCCGGCGGCGTGGTCCAGCCAGTTGCGGGTGATCGTCACCGGGCGGAGCTCGTCGTTGGATCGTCCGTCTGCGCGCGTCATGCGGCCGACCCTACCGACGGGCACCCGCCGGCACGGCCGCCGGTGCCCGGGCCCTCGCGCGGGGCTACGCCCGGGGCGTGGGACCGCTCGCGGCCGGGCGGCTGCGGTACCAGCGCCGCCACACGAGACGGTGCACCGGGATCCAGCGCGGGATGGACCGCAGCCCGGGGATGAGGGGAAGGAACATCAGACCCGCGGTGAGCAGGAGCATCAGTCCCCAGACCTGGGCGTCGGCGTTCTCGGAGGTGGCGAACGGCGGGACCTGGTACCAGAACGTGTAGAGCCACATCCAGGGCTGGCCCGGGTAGTTGCCGGTCTCGTTCATCATCCCCCACTGGTCGCCACCCAGCTGCTGGGCCCGCGCGGTGTCCTCGAGGTACGCCCCGTCGGAGAGCAGCAGCAGGGACCGGGTCTGGTCACCCCCGTAGAAGTTGCCCGAGGAGGTCAGGCTGCCCTCGAGACCACCCGAGCGGGCCAGGTTCAGGAACCGGTCCGCCAGCAGCGGGACCGGCCCGTACCCGGCCGCGGGCGCCACCTTGCCGCCGGACTTCGCGAGCGCGTCCGCGTAGCGGGTGGCCCAGGCCTTCTGCTGGGCGGAGGAGGCCGCGCCCCACCGGGCGAGGGCCGCCCGCAGCGGCAGGTCGCGGGACACCTGCCCGAGGGGCTGCAGCACCAGGGCGGCGGAGTCGACCGGGATCCGCACGCCACCCAGCTTCTGGGTCGGGATGCCGAGCAGCTTCTGGCCCTCGGCGTTGGAGTTGTACGGCGGCCCGTAGGTGGCGCTCGCGCTGGTGCCGGCGAGCTCGGCGGCCGCGGTGGCGACCACGTCGGCGGGGGCGGCCTTGGCCCACGACGACATCGTGATGGCGGGCTCGTCCGGGGACGAGAAGACCGCGGCCAGCCCGGTGGTGAGCAGGCTGACGGCGAGCAGGGCCAGCACGAACTCCTTCACGAGGTCGTAGGGCCGGGTGGCGAAGTCGTGCGCGTCGGGGGTGGGCGGCACCGGCCGGTGCAGGGTCGGCCGGCGGCGCTCGGTGGTGGTGGCCACGTCACTCACCCCGCTCGCTGTCGAGGGGCGGCACGACACCGTGCCG
Source organism: Ornithinibacter sp. (assembly GCA_035702525.1). Lineage (GTDB taxonomy): Bacteria > Actinomycetota > Actinomycetes > Actinomycetales > Dermatophilaceae > Fodinibacter. The sequence goes on from DASSQL010000194.1 coordinate 1,864, forward strand.
GCGGACCAGGACGATGTGCCAGACGGTGACGATCCCGACGGCCACCGGGAGCAGCAGCACGTGCCACAGCAGCATCTGGCCCGGGTTCAGCACGTTGAACCAGGCGCCGATGGCGACCGCGTTCAGCCCGTCCTTCGCCTCGGCGCTGATCCACTGCGCGTCGAAGTTCGACTGGGACAGGTAGCCGGTGAAAGCCGTGCCGATCGAGGCCACGAAGGCCAGCACCCCGATCACCCAGGTCAGCACCCGCTTGCCGCGCCAGGCCGCCATCCAGAACTTGCCCCACAGGTGGATGACCATGAACGCGAAGAACAGCTCGACGCTCCACAGGTGCATCGAGTTGACGAAGTGACCCAGGCCCGAGACGTGCCACCAGGCGACCCCACCCGCAGCGAGCACGGCACCGGAGACCAGCACCACGACGAGCGCGGCGAGCGTCAGCACGCCGAAGACGTAGATCCAGGAGACGACGTAGGCGGGCTGACGGTCCGGGAGTGCCTCGCCGGGCGGGACCAGGCCGCTGATCCGGCCGCGGAGCCAGGTGGTCCAGTTCGTCGACGGGTGGTCGGCCGCCCCGACGGTCGTCGTGCGCAGCGCGGTCATGACTGCTCGCCGCGGTCCGGGCCGAGGTCCCCTGCGCCCGGGAAGGGCAGGACCAGTGCGAGGACGAAGACCACGATCATGGCCAGCACGATCAGCAGGTTGGTGACGCTGACGTTGATGACACCGACGTGGATGTAGTGCCCCGACGAGGCTGACAGGAGGAGATCGGGTGACGCCATGAGAACCACCACCAAGAGGGGACGCGCGGACGGCGTCGCCGTTCTCCCATGTTTGGCAGCGGGACCGGCACGCGGCCAGGGGCCTTTGGTCCCCCCCGGCGGGCCCAACGGCGCGCCGCGGCCGGGACCCCGCGCGAGGTCAGAAGGTGTACGTCGACCCGGTGACCGCGGCCTCGAGCGGTCCGGCGTAGGCCTCGTGCGCCTCGGTGAGCGGGACGTCCGGGTCGTGCCAGGGCGGGATGTGCGTGAGCACCAGGCGTCGCACGTCCGCCTCGGCGGCGGCGACCCCGGCCTGCTTGCCGGTCAGGTGCAGGTCGGCGGGGTTGTCACCGCTCTCCACGAACGCCGCCTCGCACAGCAGCAGGTCGGCGCCGGAGGCCAGGTCGACCAGCTCCTGGCACGGGCCGGTGTCCCCGGAGTAGACGACCGTGTGACCGCCGGACTCGACCCGCAGGCCGTAGGCGGTGATGGGGTGCACCAGCCGGCGGGCGTGCACGGTGAACGGCCCGAGCCGGATCGGGTGCCCGTCGTACTCGTGGAACTCGAACTCCTCGGACATGCCGGGGTCCTGGCGCAGGCCGTAGGCGCGGGCGCACTGCTCGGCGACCCCGCGCGGACCGTAGACGGGGATCCGGGGGCGGGGCCCGCCGGGGTGGTACTTCCACATCACGTAGAGGCCGCTGAGGTCGAAGTAGTGGTCGGGGTGCAGATGGCTGACCAGCACGGCGTCGACGGTCACCGGGTCGACGTACCGCTGCAGGGTGCCGAGCGCGCCGCTGCCGAGGTCGAGCAGCACCCGCCAGGTGTGGCCGTCCTGCTCCCCCTCGAGGAGGTAGCAGCTGGCCGCCGACTCCGGGCCGGCGAACGACCCGGAGCAGCCGATGACGGTCAGGCGCATCGGGGTCCCCGCGCAGGCGTGAGCGGAGCGGGCGGCGTCATGGAGTGGGTGGTCATACGGTGACCCACGAGGTGACCGAGGCGAGCTGGGTGACCTGCTCGAGCTCGGGACCGAGGAAGCGGCGGCCGATGGACGCGAACTCCGCGGGCTGCCCGGTGGTGAGGAACCGGTGGGCGGGCTCGGGCAGTGACGGGTCGCGCTCCAGGCCGTGCTGCACGAGCAGCCGGTAGACGTCCTTGGCGGTCTCCTCGGCGCTGGAGACCAGGGTCACCTGGTCGCCCATCACGTAGGACACGATCCCGGTCAGGAGCGGGTAGTGCGTGCAGCCGAGGATCAGGGTGTCGATGCCCACGGAGGTGAGCGGGTCGAGGTACTCGTGCGCGACCGCCATCAGCTCCGGGCCGCTGGTCACGCCCGCCTCGACGAACTCCACGAAGCGCGGGCAGGCCCGGGTGTGCAGCTCGACGTGCGGGGCCGCGGTGAACGCGTCGTCGTAGGCCATCGACTCGGCCGTGGCACGCGTGCAGATCACCCCGATCCGGCCGGTGCGGGAGGCGGCGACGGCACGACGGGTGGCCGGGTGGATCACCTCGACGACCGGCACCGGGTAGCGCTCGCGCGCGTCGCGCAGCACCGCCGCGCTGGCCGAGTTGCAGGCGATGACCAGCGCCTTCACGCCCTGGTCGACGAGGTGGTCGAGGCACTCGAGGGCGTACTCCCGCACCTCGCCGATGGGCTTGGGGCCGTAGGGCTGGCGGGCGGTGTCGCCGAGGTAGAGCACCGGCTCATGCGGCAGCTGGTCAAGCACGGCACGGGCCACGGTGAGCCCACCGAAGCCTGAGTCGAAGATCCCGATCGGAGCATCTGCCACCCCACCAGGCTAGGACAAGACACCCCCGGAGAAGCCATGGACGCGACCGACGTCACCTGCGACCGTCGTCACGTGGGCTCCCCGAGCTGGTGGACGCGGCTCGCGGTCGGCCCCTCGAAGCGGGGGCGCGTGACGACCGCGCGCTCGCTGCTGGCCGCCCCGCTGCTGCTCGGGCTGCTCGCGCTCACCGCCTGCGAGTCCGAGGTGGCGCAGGGCGGCACCCCGCACCGCACCCTCGCGCCCCCCTCGGCCCGGACCTGGAGCTCCCCGGTCAACGACGTGCGCGGCATCCACAAGATCAGGCACGTCGTGGTCGTCATGCAGGAGAACCGGTCCTTCGACTCGTACTTCGGCACCTTCCCCGGCGCCGACGGCATCCCGATGCGGAACGGCCGGTCGGTGGCCTGTGAGTCGCCCGCACCCGGTGTCCCGTGCCGCCACCTGTACGTCGACCACGCGGACGTCAACGGCGGCGGCCCGCACACCTTCCACAACCACGTCCGCGACGTCGACCACGGCCGGATGGACGGCTTCCTGCGGCAGGGCGTGCTCGCGAACAAGCACTGTCACGACGCGAACGACCCCCTGTGCAGCAACGGGTCCGGTGCCGACGTGCTCGGCTACCACACCGGCAGCGACATCCCGAACTACTGGGCGCTCGCGCACCGGTACGTGCTCCAGGACCACATGTTCGAGCCGATCCGCTCGTGGAGCCTGCCCGAGCACCTGTGGCAGGTCTCCGAGTGGTCGGCGCGCTGCACCACCCGGGCGGCGGCCTCGTGCACCGACGCCCCCGAGCACCCGGGCGACCGGCCTCTGGACGGCTGGGTCGGCACGCCGGGGCAGCCGGCGCCACGCGACCCGGTGTTCGCCTGGACCGACCTGACCTACCTGCTGCACCGGCACCACGTCAGCTGGGGCTACTACGTGCAGCCCGGGTCCGAGCCGGACTGCCGCAACGGCAGCCTGCTGACCTGCCCCCGGGTCGGGCAGAAGCCGGAGACACCCGGGCTGTGGAACCCGCTGCCGTCGTTCGTGACGGTCCAGCAGGACCACCAGCTCCGCAACATCCAGCCGACCCGGGCCTTCTTCCACCAGGCCCGCACCGGCCACCTGCCGGCGGTCAGCTGGGTGATCCCGTCCGGCCGCACCAGCGAGCACCCGCCGGCCCGGGTCAGCGTCGGGCAGTCCTACGTGACCCGGGTCGTGAACGCGGTGATGCGCAGCAAGAACTGGCCGTCGACGGCGATCTTCCTGGCCTGGGACGACTGGGGCGGCTTCTACGACCACGTCCAGCCGCCCACCGTGGACCACAACGGCTTCGGCCTGCGGGTGCCCGGGCTGGTGATCAGCCCGTACGCACGGCGGGGCTACGTCGACCACCAGACGCTGTCGTTCGACGCGTACGTGAAGTTCATCGAGGACGACTTCCTCGGCGGCCAGCGCCTCGACCCGCGCACCGACGGCCGCCCCGACGGCCGCCCGGACGTGCGCGAGAACAACCCCGTGCTCGGCAACCTCGCCTACGACTTCGACTTCAGCCAGCGGCCGCGACCGGCCCACCCGCTGCCGGTGCACCCGCGCACGACCCTGGTCGGTTGAGCTCGCCTGGATGCAGGCTCAGCCGGCGTCGGCGGGCCGCTCGTTGTAGACGCCGGCGAACTCCTGGCCGCACAGCTTCTGGATCTCGTTCATCACGACGTCGGTCACCTCCCGGCGCGCGCGACCGGTCGGCACCCCGTCGTACCGGCCCTCGAAGCGCAGCGGCGCGCCGAACCGCACGGTCACCTTCGCCAGCCGCGGCAGCGTGGAGCCGACGGGCTGGAGGTGCTCGGTGCCCGTGAGGCCGACGGGTACGACGGGCGCGCCGGAGGTGAGCGCGAGGTGCGCGACCCCGGTGCGGCCGCGGTACAGCCGCCCGTCCCGCGACCGGGTGCCCTCGGGGTAGATCCCGAACGCCTTGCCCTGGCGCAGCACGTCGAGGGCGATGTCGAGGGACGCGAGCGCGGCCTTGGTGTCGTCCCGGTCGACCGGGACCATCCCCATCCCCTCGAACCAGGCCCGCTGCAGGGCGCCCTTGACGCCGGTGCCGGTGAAGTAGTCCTCCTTGGCCAGGAACACCACCTGGCGCGGCGTGACGATCGGGATCACCATGCTGTCCGCGAACGAGCGGTGGTTGCTGGCCACGATCACCGGCCCGGTGGTGGGCAGGTTCTCGAGGCCCTCCACGGTCGGCCGCCACACGACCTTCGCCAGCGGCGGCACCACGGTGTGCATGACTTCGTACAGCATCGGCACCCTTCCACCCGGTCGAGGGACCCAGCCTGCCAGGTCGCGGCCCGGTTCCGTGTGGCGGTCTCAGCCTGCATCCACGCTCAGGCAGGGAACGGCAGCCGCGGCTGGGGCGGCCCGAGCGTCGGGTCCACCCCGTCGAACAGGCTGCTGACCGACTCCCCGGCGTGCACCCGGGAGATGGCCTCCGCGAAGAGCTCGGCCACCGACCGGACCCGCAGCTCGGGCCAGTGGGACGGGGCCGGGACCGTGTCGGTCGTGATGACCTCGCGGACGAACGGGTGGTCGCGCAGCCGCTCGACGGCCTTGCCGACGAACAGGCCGTGCGTGCAGGCCACCGAGGCACCCGTGCAGCCGAGGCTCTCCAGCTTGTCGAGGAGCTCGACGATCGACCCGCCGGTGGCGATCTCGTCGTCGAGCACGATCGCGTGCCGGCCCTCCACGTCCCCGACGATCGCGTCGATCACGACCCGGTCGTCGGC
>DASSQL010000195.1:0-3718 GCA_035702525.1 Ornithinibacter sp.
CGCTCGAACGCCGCGAGGGCGGCCTCGTGGTCGCCCTGGCGGTAGTGCACCGACGCGAGGATGTGCATCGCGCGGAGCAGGGCGAGGTCGGGGGCGCTGGTCCAGGCGGCGACGGCCACCTCGAGCCGGCGGATCGACTCCCCCGGGTCGCCGGCGCTCTCGCTGAGCCGGGCCAGGATCGAGGTGAGGTCGGTGCGGTCGACGGTGAGGTCGTGCTCGACGGCCAGGGCCATGGCCTCGTCAGCGACGCCGAGCGCCTCGGCGGAGCGGCCGCCGTCCATCAGCGCCTCGGCCCGGCGCGCGAGCAGGTAGACCTGCAGCTGCACGGGGGCGTCGTCGTCGAGGAGGCCGAGGGCCTCCTCGGTGAGCACGAGCCGGTCGACCTGCTCCTCGGTGAGCCGGGCCGCGAAGGCGAGGGCCCCGAGCAGCTCGGCCCGCTCGTGCGCGGTGGGCGAGTCGCCGGCGAGGGCGGCCCGCAGCAGCGCCATCGCCCGCATCGTGCGCCCGCTGCCGTTGGCCGCGGAGGCCGCGCGCAGGGTGAGCTCGACGGTGGGGCCACGCTCGGCCTCGGCCAGGGCCAGGGCCGTCTCGTAGTGCGCGAGCGCCTCGGCGGGACCACCCATCCGCTGGGCGGCGTCGCCGGCGCGCACAGAGGCCTCGAGGGCCACGGCTCGGTCGCCGGACGCGAGCGCGTGCCGGGCGAGGTCGGCGGCCGTGCCCAGCCCGGCGTCCTCGAGCAGCGCCTCGGCGCAGGCCCGGTGCAGCTGGAGGCGCTCGGCGGGCAGCAGGTCGTCGGTCACGGCCTCGGCGAGCAGCGCGTGCCGGAACTCGTAGCCGTCCTCGCCGCAGGGCTCGAGCACGTGGTGCTCGATGGCGGCGCGCAGCGCGGTGCGCAGCGTGACGGCGTCGACCCCGGCCACGCGCTCGAGGAGGGCGTGGGGCACCCGGCGGCCGATGATCGCCGCGACCCGCACCACGCTCTGGGCCCCGTCGTCGAGCTGGTCGACGCGGGTGAGGAGCAGGCGGGTGAGGTCGCCGGGGTCGGCGCCGCCGGTACGCGCGGCGGCGGCGAGCTCCTCGGCGAAGAAGGCGTTCCCCTCCGCCCGGCGGGCGACCTCCTCCACGACGCGGGGCGACAGGTCGGAGCCGACCCGGCGGACGATGCTGCGCAGGTCGGCGTCCGGCAGCGGGCCCAGCTCGACGCGGGTCAGGGCGGGCAGGCGCGACCACACCGTGAGCGCGCCCGCGAGGGGGTGGCGGCGGTGGATGTCGTCGCTGCGCCAGGTGGCGAGCAACCCGACGCCGTCGGGGCCGCCTCGGGTGAACAGCAGGGTCAGCAGCTCGCGGGTGGACTCGTCGGCCCAGTGCACGTCCTCGACGACGACCAGAACCGGCCCGCGGCGACCGAGGTCGGCCAGCGCGCCGTGAACGGCCTCGACGAGGTCGGCGCGCACGGCATCGCCGCGAACGCCGCCGGCCAGGCGAGGCACGAGGGACACCAGGCCGGGGTGGGCCGCGACGAGCTCGTCGACGAGCTCGCGGTCGCGGGCGTCGAGGCCGGCCACCATCTCGACGAACGGCAGGTAGGGCAGGCTCGCGCCGACCTCGCCGACGCAGTGCCCGACGAGCACGAGCCGGTCGGTGGCGCGGTCGACGAGGCGGCTGACCAGGGCGGTCTTGCCGATGCCCGCGTCGCCGCCGAGCAGGACCGCGCCGCCACCGCCGTCGGACCAGCCGAGGGCGGCGGCGACGCGGTCGAGCTCCTCGTGGCGACCCACGAGCGGGGAGTGTGAACGGGGCGGCACGGCCCCGATCATGGCACCCGTGGGCGACACCAGGGTCGTCACGGGTGGCGCGGGCGGCCGGCAGCGACCGGGGTGCCGCGCCGGGCACCACGTCGCGACGTGCTCGTGGGTCCGCCCAGCAGGCGGGCCACGAACGCGGCCAGCGGGTGCGCACCCAGGGGGCGGGTGGGCAGGTCGTAGCGGTGCCGGTCGTGGTGGTGGGTGTCGTGACGGTCGACGCCGGCCAGCTCGTAGCGGCGGTCGATGTCGGCCTGGACGATGGTGGTGTCGGTGTAGAGGCTCACGATCTTCTCCTTCTCGGTGTCGGTGGGGGTTCCCTGCCGACGTCCTCAAGATTCGTCCGCTGAGGTGGGCCCCCACATCTGGCGAAAGGCGTATCTCCTGCCTCATCCGCGGCGTCTGAGGTACCTCATTCCCGCGGAGCCGACCCACGCGCCAGCCTCCCCGACTTCGCGGGACCGGGCGGGGGGGTTGCACAAGACGTGTTGTGCAATGGTTGTTGTGGGGTTAGCGTGGTCGGTATGACTCGCCCCGAGGTCCGCACACTGCGGGATGCCGCCCCCCTGGCCGCGCTCGCCCACCCGTTCCGCTCGCGGATCATGGACGCCCTCAAGGTCGACGGGCCGTCGACGGCATCCATGCTCGCCGCGCGCACCGGCCAGGCCGTCGGCAACGCGAGCCACCACCTCAAGGTGCTGGCCGCGGCGGGGCTGGTCGAGGAGGCGCCCGAGCTCGCTCGTGACCGGCGCGAACGGTGGTGGCGCCTGGTGAGCGCCGGCACCCGGTGGAGCCGCCGCGACCTCGTCGACCAGGCCGCGGTGACGGCCGCCGAGGAGGCCGAGGCGCTCGTCGTGCGGCGGCAGCAGGAGCGGGTGCGCGACTGGCTGGCCAACGCCGACACCGACCCCGAGTGGGACGACGCCGCCTTCGCGACGCAGCACTGGATGCGGCTCAGCCCCGCCGAGCTCAGCGAGCTCACCGGCCAGGTCCTCGAGCTGTTCGGCCGCTGGAGCAACCGTGAGGTGCCGGACGACGGCATCCACCGCGAGCCGGTGTTCGCGTTCGCCCGCGCCTTCCCGAGCCAGCCGTGACGGCCGCTACCCAGGCGCCACCGGTCGCTCCCCCGATCGCCGGCAACCGCAACTTCCGCCTCCTCTGGTTCGGCGAGGGCATCTCGGTGCTCGGGTCGATGACCACCGCGGTCGTCGTTCCCCTCGTCGCCGTCACCGCCTTCGACGCCGGTGCGGCGTGGATGGGTCTGCTCACCGCCGCCGCCTGGCTCCCCTGGCTCGTCGTGGGGCTGCCGGCCGGCGCCTGGGTCGACCGCAGCGATGCCCGCCGGGTGATGATCGCGGCCGACCTCGGCGCGGCCGTCTCGATCGGCTCGGTGCCGGTCGCGTGGGCCCTCGGCGTGCTCACCCTCCCCCACCTCGTGGTCGCCGCCCTCGGCGTCGGCACGGCATCGGTGTTCCTGCGCACCGCGTACCTCCCCCTCGTGCCGCGCCTCGTCGCCCCCGGTGACCTCGCCACCGCCAACGCCCGCCTGGTCGGCACCGAGTCGGCGATGCAGGTCGTCGGCCCTGGCCTCGGCGGTGCTCTCGTCGCCGTGGCCTCCGCCGCCTACGCAGTCGTCGCCGACGTGCTGTCCTTCCTCGTCTCCGCGCTCTGCCTGCACCTCATGGACCGAAGCCGGCTCGTTCCCGCACCCCCGCCGGAGCGGCGGGAGCCTCTGCGGCGGGAGGTCGCGACCGGCATCCGGGTGGTGGCCCGGGACCCCTACCTGCGGTTCTTCACCCTGCAGGGCGGCGCGTCGAACTTCGCCCTCACCGGGTACGCCGCCCTGCTGGTGCTCTTCCTCGTGCGCGACCTCGACCTCGACCCCAAGGGCGTGGGCATCGTGATGTCGGCCGGGA
>DASSQL010000196.1:0-5683 GCA_035702525.1 Ornithinibacter sp.
GGAGGTCGACACCCTCATCGTCATCCCGAACGACCGGCTGCTGTCGATCAGCGACCGGGGCGTCTCGATGCTCGACGCGTTCCGCAGCGCCGACCAGGTGCTGCTCTCCGGTGTCCAGGGCATCACCGACCTGATCACCACTCCGGGCCTAATCAACCTCGACTTCGCCGACGTCAAGTCGGTCATGTCGGGCGCCGGGTCCGCGCTGATGGGCATCGGGTCGGCTCGCGGCGAGGATCGCGCCGTGCAGGCCGCCGAGCTCGCGATCTCCAGCCCGCTGCTCGAGGCGAGCATCGACGGCGCCCACGGTGTGCTGCTCTCCATCCAGGGCGGCAGCGACCTCGGCCTGTTCGAGATCAACGAGGCCGCCCGGCTGGTGCAGGAGGCCGCACACCCCGAGGCCAACATCATCTTCGGCGCGGTCATCGACGACGCGCTCGGCGACGAGGTGCGGGTCACCGTCATCGCGGCCGGGTTCGACGGTGGGGCGCCGCTGCACCGGGCCGACAACCGCGCGCTCGGCACCGTCCAGGGCCGGTCCGCGCCGACCCCGGCGCCGGCCGCTGCGGCACCCGCGCCCGCGGCCCGCCCGTTCACGCCGCCGGCGCCGGTCGAGCGGCCCGAGCCGGCCCCCTCGACCCACGACGACGCCGTGGTCACCGAGCACACCGAGTCGCACGTCGAGCCGGTGCGCGCGCAGCAGCCCCCGCCGCCGCGCACCGTCACCTTCGACGAGAACGACGACCTCGACGTGCCGGACTTCCTCAAGTAGTCCGCGCGACGCGCAGCAGGGGCGGGCCGGTCCATCCGGCCCGCCCCTCGCGCGTCTACGGTGAGGGGGTGTTCGCCTGGCATGAGGACCGATCCGGCGTCGTCCGGGCCGTCACCGACCGTTCCGCCGGGGTGAGCACCGGCCGCTACGCCGGCCTCAACCTGGGTGCGCACGTCGACGACGCCCCGGATGCCGTCTCCGAGAACCGTCGTCGGCTCACCGCACGACTGGGCCGGCCCGTCGTCTACATGGACCAGTGCCACGGCGCGCAGGTCGAGGTGGTCGACGGGGTGCCGGAGGTGCCGCCCAGCTGTGACGGGCTGGTGACCCGGTCGACGGAGGTGGCCCTGGCCGTGCTCGTGGCCGACTGCGTCCCGGTGCTGCTGTCCGGCACCGGCGGGGTCGTGGCCGCCGTGCACGCCGGCCGGCCGGGGCTGGTCGCCGGGGTCGTGCCGCGCACCCTCGAGGTCATGCGCGACCTCGGTGCGGGCGAGGTGGATGCCGTCGTCGGCCCGTCGGTCTGCGGGCGCTGCTACGAGGTGCCCGCCGAGATGCGCGACCTCGCCGCGCAGGTGCAGCCGGTGAGCGCCACCGTCTCGTGGACCGGCACGCCGGCCATCGACGTCACCGCCGGGGTGGTGGCGCAGCTGCGCGAGGCCGGCGTCGAGGTGCGCTGGGTGCCCGGCTGCTCGCGGGAGCGCGACGACCTCTACTCCTACCGCCGTGACGGGTCGACCGGGCGGTTCGCCGGCGTCGTCGCACGGAGCGCGTCGTGAGCACGGCGACGGCGGATCGGCGTGACGAGCTCGGCTCGCGGCTCGGGCAGGTGCAGGACCGCATCCGGCGTGCCATGGCCGACGCCGGCCGCACCGACGAGCCGGCCCTGGTCGTCGTCACCAAGTTCTTCCCGGCGTCCGACGTCGACCTGCTCGCCGAGCTGGGCGTCACGGCGATCGGTGAGAACCGCGACCAGGAGGCCGCGGCCAAGTGCGCCGAGCTGACCCACCGCGACCTGCTCGCCGTGCACTTCATCGGCCAGCTGCAGAGCAACAAGGCCGCCTCGGTCGCCCACTACGCCGACGTCGTGCAGTCCGTCGACCGCGCCAAGGTGGTGCGGGCGCTGGACCGCGCCGCCGGGCAGCTCGGCCGCCGGCTCGAGGTCACCGTGCAGGTCAACCTCGACCAGTCGCCGGGCCGCGGGGGAGTGGCGCCGGCGGACGCGGGCGCGCTGGCCGACCTGGTGGCCGGGTCCCAGGCGCTGACCCTGCGGGGCGTGATGGCGGTGGCGCCGCTCGGGGGTGACCCACGGGAGGCGTTCGCGCGGCTGCGGGAGGTCGCCGACGGCATCCGGTCCGACCACCCCGACGCCACCTGGGTGTCCGCCGGGATGAGTGGCGACCTCGAGGCCGCGGTGGCCGAGGGCGCGACACACCTGCGTGTCGGGTCGGCAATCCTCGGTTCTCGGGAGTCACACCGGTAACTTCAATCACGACGCACGGCGCCGAATCTGGCGGGGCCGACGACCGAGGAGCACTCAATGGCTGGCGCGCTGCGCAAGACGATGGTCTACCTGGGCCTCGCCGAGGACCAGGGTCGCTACGACGACGAGTACTACGAGGGCTACGACGAGCACGTCGAGGTCGAGGAGCAGCCCGAGCACCGCGGTGCGGAGGTCACGCACCTGCAGACCCGGCAGCCGGTGGCGCACGTCGTGCGCTCCCCGGAAGCGGTCGGCATCTCCCGGATCACGACGATCCACCCGCGCACGTACAACGAGGCCAAGACGATCGGCGAGAACTTCCGCGACGGCATCCCGGTCATCATGAACCTCACCGACATGAGCGACGCCGACGCCAAGCGGCTCGTCGACTTCGCCGCCGGGCTGGTCTTCGGGCTGCGTGGCTCGATCGAGCGCGTCACGAGCAAGGTGTTCCTGCTCTCGCCCGAGACCGTCGAGGTCAACGCGGAGGACGGCCCGGTCGTCGCCGGCCGCACCGTGTTCAACCAGAGCTGACCGACCCGAATTAGGGTCACTCGGGCGCGTCGGTCAGACTTCCTGCCATGAGTGCCGTCCGCGAGGTCCTGAGGTTCGTCGTCTTCCTCTACTTCCTCGTGCTCATCGGGCGGGTCGTCTTCGACTGGATCCGCATCTTCGCGCGGGAGTGGCGGCCCCGCGGGGCGGCCCTGGTCGTGGCCGAGCCCATCTACACCCTCACCGAGCCGCCCCTGCGGGCGCTGCGCAAGGTGATCCCCCCGCTGCGGCTGGGTGGGGTCAGCGTCGACCTGTCCTTCATGGTGCTCTTCTTCATCGTCTGGATCCTCCTGGCCGTGCTCTGAGTCGCCCTGTGCGCCAACGGATGTCGGCTCCCGGGGTGGGTTCTGGGAGGCCTTCGGGCTGGTGGGTGGGTTTCAACGTGACGCAACACCTGTCACGGCAGCCCCGGCATCGCGTAGTCTGACAAGACCGGACCCACTGCCGGACCGCACCGTCGTGCGGCACGTCAGCGGGTTCGCGACCCGTCGGCCACTCACAGGAGTTGAACATGGCTCTCACGCCCGAGGACGTCCTGAACAAGACGTTCACCCAGACTCAGTTCCGTCGGGGGTATGACGAGCGGGAGGTCGATGACTTCCTTGACGACATCGTCGCCGAGATGCGACGGATGACCAAGGAGTCCGACGACCTGCGCGGCGACCTCAACACCTGCCGTGAGGGCAAGGGCATGGCCCCGGTCGTCACCAAGGCCGAGCCGGACACCTCCGCGCGTGACCTCGACGAGCTGCGCAGCAAGAACGCCACGCTCGCCGCCCGGGTCTCCGAGCTCGAGGGCACCCGCGCCGAGCTCACGACCAAGGTGTCGGACCTCGAGGGCACCCGCAGCGAGCTCACCGCCCGGCTGGGCGAGTTCGAGGGCAAGCACGGCGACATCGAGGGCCGCAACGCCGAGCTCCAGGGCAAGGTGGGCCAGCTCGAGCACCGCAACGCGGAGCTCGAGACGCTCACCCAGGAGGCCCAGGGCAAGGCTGCCGAGGCCGAGGCCCGCCTCGTCGAGCTGCAGGACCGCAACGGCGAGCTCGAGAAGAAGCTCACCGAGACCGAGCAGCGCGCCGGTCAGCTCGAGGCCCGCGTCCGCGAGTCCGAGGGCCAGCTGGGCGACGCCCGTGGCCAGCTCGCCACCCTCCAGGCCGAGCGCGAGCAGGAGGCCGCCCGCCGTCAGCAGGAGGAGGCCGCCCGCGCGGCCGCCAAGGACAAGGCGGGTGCCGACACCAACGAGCAGGTCGCCATCCTCGAGGCCCGCCTCGCCGAGACCGAGCGCGACGCCCAGCAGCGCATCGCCGCGGCCGAGCAGCGTGCCGAGGAGGCCCAGCGCGAGGCCGCGCAGCGCCCCCAGGCCGAGGCCGACAACGGCAACCTCGGTGCGGCAGCCCTCGCCGGTGCCGGTGGTGGCGCCAGCGCCGCCGGTGTGATCGCCCTCGCCCAGCGTCTGCACGACGAGCACGTCGCCGCCGGTGAGTCCCGTCGTGACGAGCTGGTCTCCGAGGGTCAGCGTCGCCACGACGAGCTGGTCGACACCGGCCAGAAGCGTCACGACGAGCTGATCAGCACCGCGCAGGCGCAGCACGACGAGCTCGTCTCCACGGGCACGGCCCAGCGCGACGAGATGCTGTCGACGGCCACCGCCCAGCGCGACGAGATGCTCTCGACGGCCACGACGCAGCGCGACGACATGCTCACCGAGGCGCGCGAGCGCTCGACCGGCATGGTCGCCGAGGCGCAGCAGAAGAAGGCCTCGATCCTCGAGGAGCTCGGCCGTGAGCGCGGCCTGCTCGAGCGCAAGATCGAGGAGCTGAGCGGCTTCGAGCGCGACTACCGTTCGCGCCTGCACACGTACATCCAGGGCCAGCTCGCCGAGCTGAAGAACACCGGCGTCGACGGTGAGCCCGCCGGCGAGGAGCACGAGGAGGCGGCCGCCGAGCCGCAGCCCGAGCGCCAGGGCTGACACCCCGCACCGACGAAGGGCCCGGCCACGTGCCGGGCCCTTCGTCGTGCCCGGGGGAACGGGCTCGCGTCGGTCGGCGTTGACCAGATGCTGCGTTTCGTCTCACGTCTGGCACCGTGTTCGTCACACAGTGCGTTTCGTCGTTGAGGCGCGGGGGTGCAGGCCGTATCCTCGCCCCACCGGTCGGCCGATGGGGTCCACCACACACCCGGAAGTGGGTTCACATGGTTGCCAAGCTGGCGTTGTCCGTGGCCAGGCAGGCCGCGGCGACGGCACGGAAGGCCGTCGGCACCGCCACGGGTTCCACGACGAAGGCGACCAAGGCCGCTCCGGCCAAGGCGGCGCCGGCCACGAAGCCGGCGACGAAGGCTGCGACCAAGGCCGCGCCGGCCAAGAAGACCGCGCCCGCCAAGAAGGCCGCACCCGCCAAGAAGGCGGCACCGGCGGCGAAGAAGACCGTTGCGACCAAGGCCGCACCGGCCACAAAGGCGGCACCCGTCAAGAAGGCGGCACCGGCCAAGAAGGCGGCACCGGCGGCGAAGAAGACCGTCGCGGCCAAGGCCACCCCCGCCACGAAGGATGCGCCCGCCAAGGCGGCCCCGGCCAAGAAGGCGGTCACCAGGGCGGCCCCCGCCAAGAAGGCGGCACCCGCCAAGAAGGCGGTCACCAAGGCGGCACCCGCCAAGAAGGCGGCTCCCGCCAAGGCCGCGCCGGCCAGGAAGGCCCCCGCCACGAAGGCGGCGGCGGCGACCAAGGCCGCGCCGGCGAAGCGGGCTCCGGCCAAGGCCGCCCCGGCGAAGAAGGCGGCAGCGGCGACCAAGGCCCCGGCCACGAAGGCCCCGGCCACGAAGACCACCACGACCAGGGCGGCCCCGGCCGCCTCGACCACGACCCGGAAGGCAGCATCCGT
>DASSQL010000197.1:0-3157 GCA_035702525.1 Ornithinibacter sp.
CCCGAGCTGCTCGCGGATGGCGACGTGCTCAAGCGACAGGTAGCCCGCGGACGGCGGCAGGTCGTGGGTGGTCACCGTCGACAGGCACAGGTCGCGGTAGTGCTCGGGCGGCTTGGGGCGGTCGTCCTCCCACTCGAACCACAGGATCGAGGTGCCGACCAGGCCACGCTCGGTCATGTAGTCGCGCACGTGGGGCGCCACGACGCCGAGGTCCTCACCGATGACGACCGCCCCCGCCCGCTGCGCCTCGAGCACGAGGATGCCGAGCAGCGCCTCGTGGTCGTAGTGCACGTAGGTGCCGTCGGCGGGCGTGCCACCGGCGGGGATCCACCACAGGCGGAACAGCCCGATGATGTGGTCGACCCGGATGCCGCCGGAGTCGCGCAGGACGGTGCGCACCATGTCGCGGAACGGCGCGTAGCCGAGCTCGGCGAGCCGGTCGGGCCGCCAGGGCGGCTGGCTCCAGTCCTGGCCGAGCTGGTTGAACTGGTCGGGGGGCGCCCCCCCGGTGACCCCACGGGCCAGTGCGTCGCCGAGCCCCCAGGCGTCGGCGCCGAGCGGGTGCACCCCCACGGCGAGGTCGTGCACGATGCCGAGCGGCATGCCCGCGGCCCGGGCGTCCTGCTGAGCCGAGGCCAGCTGCTGCTCGAGCAGCCACTGCAGCCAGCGGTGGAAGTCGACCTCGGCGGCGTGGCGCTCCTGGAAGGTGGCGACCGCGGCGCTCGAGGGGTCCTGCAGCTCTGCGGGCCACGAGGTCCACGGCATCCCGTACTCCTCGACGAGCGCGCACCACGTGGCGTAGGTGGTGAGGCCGTCGCCCTCGCGGTCGGGGTGCACCCCCTCGGCGCGGATGCCTGGGGGTTGGGCGACGCGCTGGCCCGTGGGGTCACCGTCGGGGCGCCCCCGGACCAGTTCAACCAGCTCGGCCAGGACTGGAGCCAGCCGCCCTGGCGTCCCGACCGGCTCGCCGAGCTCGGTTACGCACCGTTCCGCGACATGGTGCGCACCGTGCTGCGCGACTCAGGCGGCATCCGGGTCGACCACATCATCGGGTTGTTCCGGCTGTGGTGGATCCCGGTCGGTGGCACCCCCGCCGACGGCACCTACGTGCACTACGACCACGAGGCGCTGCTCGGCATCCTCGTGCTCGAGGCACAGCGCGCCGGTGCGGTCGTCATCGGTGAGGACCTCGGGGTCGTCGCCCCGCACGTGCGCGACTACATGACCGAGCGTGGCCTGGTCGGCACCTCGATCCTGTGGTTCGAGTGGGAGGACGACCGGCCCAAGCCCCCCGAGCACTACCGCGAGCTCTGCCTGTCGACGGTGACCACGCACGACCTGCCGCCGTCGGCCGGCTACCTCTCGCTCGAGCACGTCGCCATCCGCGAGGACCTCGGGCTGCTGACCCGACCCGTCGAGGAGGAGCGCGCCCACGAGGAGGCCTCGATCGCCAGGCTGCGCGACGCGTGCGTGGCGCGCGGGCTGTTGCAGCCGGGCGCCGGCATCGACGCGGTCGTCGAGGCGCTGCACCGCTGGATGGCCCTGACCCCGAGCCGGATGCTCGCCGTGGCCCTGGCCGACGTCGTCGGCGACCACCGGGCGATCAACCAGCCGGGCACGAACGACGAGTACCCCAACTGGCGGGTGCCGCTGGCCGGGCCCGACGGCCGGCCGGTGTCGCTCGAGGACGTCCGCGAGGCCGACCTCGCGCCGGTGCTGTTCGCCGCGCTGCGCGGCCAGCCCGTCGACTGACCCTCGCAGTCGCCCCCGGTTCGAGGTGATGTTCCGGTGCGAGGTGCCAGCGGATCACCTCGAACCGCCGGAGGCGCCCCGGTTCGAGGTGATGTTCCGGTGCGAGGTGCCAGCGGATCACCTCGAACCGCCGCGGCGAGTCGGCTCAGCGGCCGAGGGCCTTGGCGAGGGCCTCGCCGAGCCGTCCGGGATCCTGCTCGCGCAGGTCGTACCGGGCCCGGGTGAGCGGCACGTCGACGCTCAGCACCCGGGTGATGTCGACCGGGGTGCCCGACACGATCGCGTCGATCGCACCGGCATCCACCATCGCGCGGATCGTGGCCTCGAGGTCGCGGGTCTGCGCCTCGCCGTACCCCATCGCCGGCAGGATGCCGCGCGCGTTCGGGTACTTGGCGTACGTTGCGGCGATCGAGCCCACCGCGAACGGCGTGGGGTCGACGATCTCGGCGGCACCGGCATCCCGGGCACCGACCACGCCGGCACCGAAGCTCATCGAGCCGTGCGTGAGCGTGGGGCCGTCCTCGATGACGACGACGCGCCTGCCGGTGGCGACCGTCGGGTCGTCGAGGGTGACCGGGCTGTCGCAGCGCAGCACGTCGGCGCGCGGGTTCAGCAGGCGCACCGACGCCTCGACCGCCTCGACGTCCTCGACCCGGGCCGAGTCGCACTTGGCGACGATGACCAGGTCGGCCATCCGCACGTTCGCCTCACCGGGGTGGTAGCCGGCCTCGTCGCCGGGGCGCAGTGGGTCGGCGAGCACGATGTGCAGGTCGGGCGCGTAGAACGGCAGGTCGTTGTTGCCGCCGTCCCAGAGCACGACGTCGGCCTCGGCCTCCGCCTCGGCCAGGATCTGGCCGTAGTCGACGCCCGCGTAGACGACCACACCGGACTCGATGTGCGGCTCGTACTCCTCGCGCTCCTCGATGGTGCACTGGTGCTTGACCAGGTCCTCGACGGTCTCGAAGCGCTGGCACGCCTGGGCGGCGAGGTCGCCGTACGGCATGGGGTGCCGCACCGCGACCACCCGCAGCCCCAGGTCCTGCAGCAGGCGCGCGACGTAGCGCGTGGTCTGGCTCTTGCCGACGCCGGTGCGCACGGCGGTGACGGCGACGACCGGCCGGCGTGAGCGCAGCATGGTGCGGCGGGTGCCCGGCACGACGAAGTCGGCACCGGTGGCGACGACCCGCGAGCCGAGGTGCATGACCTGCGCGTGCGAGAGGTCGGAGTAGGCGAGCACGACGGTGTCGACCCTGTCGCGGGCGACGATCGACTCGAGCTCGCTCTCGTCGACGATCGGGATGCCGTTGGGGTACGACGGTCCTGCGAGCTGCGGTGGGTAGGCACGGCCGGCGATGTCGGGGATCTGCGTCGCGGTGAACGCGACCACCTCGACGCCGGGGTCGTC
>DASSQL010000198.1:0-6467 GCA_035702525.1 Ornithinibacter sp.
ATGTCAACGTACGTTAACAGGAAATCTATTTCGCGTCACTGCCTATTGACACGAAGTTGACCCACGTCCGGGGTCGGGACGCGGTGGCGATCAGAGCAGGCCGAGCTGGTGGAGCAGGCCGATGTCGTCGCCGATGATCCAGCGTTCGACGACCCGCCCCTCCTCGTCGAAGCGACGGAAGGTCATCGCGTCCCAGGTGAGCAGCCTGCCCGTGGGGGCCGCGCCGCTCAGCACGCCCTCGTGCGTGCCGGTGTAGGTGATCCGGGCGGCGAGGAGGTCGCCCTCGGCCACGACGGCGGCCACGTCAGCCCGGAAGTCGGGTAACGCCCGGCGGATGTCGGTGAGCACGGCGCGGTGCCCGGACGCGTCGGGGGCCACGTGCTCGGGCAGGCCGTGCACGACCGCCCCGGGCGCGTAGATGGCGAGGTAGCCCTCGACGTCGCCCCGGTTGAGGGCGGCCACGGCGTCCAGGGTGCGTTCCTTGTTCCGCTGCGGGTCCATGACGCCAGTCTCGACCTCGCGCGCAGACGCGACAAGCGCCCGGGATGTGACGTGGCGGACGTCAGCGGCACGTCAGCGCTGCCGGCTGACCCGGCCCTCGTCCCAGATCGCCTCGTCCGACGCGACGACCCTGCCGTCGGCCCGGAAGACCAGGAACCGGTCCATGCCCCGGGCGAACCAGCGGTCGTGCGTCACGGCGAGCACGGTGCCCTCGAACGCGTCGAGGGCGTCCTCGAGGGCCTCGGCCGAGTGCAGGTCGAGGTTGTCGGTCGGCTCGTCGAGCAGCAGCAGGGTGGCCCCCGAGAGCTCGAGCAGCAGGATCTGCAGCCGCGCCTGCTGGCCACCCGACAGCGAGTCGAAGGTCTGCTCGGACGCCTTGGCCAGGCCGTAGCGGTCGAGCGCGCGGGCGGCGACCTCGCGCGGCATCCCGGCACGGTGGTCGTCGCCGCGGTGGAGGATCTCGAGCAGGGTGCGGCCGTGCAGGGCCGCGTGGTCGTGGGTCTGGGCGAACCAGCCGGGCCGCACCCGCGACCCGAGCACGACCCGGCCCTCGTGCTCGACCGGCGTCGGGCGGATGTCGCCGACCGGCTGGTGCTCGCGGTCGGGATCGCTGCCACCGGCCGCGAGCAGCCGCAGGAAGTGCGACTTGCCCGAGCCGTTGCTGCCCAGCACCCCGACCCGCTCGCCGAACCAGATCTCGGTGTCGAACGGCTGCATCAGCTGTCCGCCGTCGACGCGCAGCTCGAGCCGGGTCGCGACCACGGCCCGCTTGGCGGTGCGCCCCCCGGTGAGCCGCATGGACACCTTCTGGCGCAACGGAACCGCCTCGGGTGGTCCGGCCTCCTCGAACTTGCGCAGCCTGGTCTCCGCGGCCTGCAGGCGCGAGGCCATCCCGTCGTTGTAGGCCGCCTTCTGCCGGTACATGACCACCAGGGCCTTGAGCTTCGCGAGCTCCTCGTCCCAGCGGCGGCGCAGCTCGTCCAGCCGGTCGTTGCGCTCGGCCCGGGCGTCGTCGTACGTCGAGAACCGACCCGGGTGCACCCACACGGTGTTGCCACCACGACTCGGCTCGAGCGTCGCGATGCGGGTGGCCACCCGGTCGAGCAGCTCGCGGTCGTGGCTCACGAACAGCACCGTCTTGGGCGACTCGACCAGCCGCGACTCGAGCCAGCGCTTGGTCGGCACGTCGAGGTAGTTGTCGGGCTCGTCGAGCACGAGCACCTCGTCGGGCCCGCGCAGCAGGGCCTCGAGCACCACCCGCTTCTGCTCCCCACCCGACAGGGTCGACACCTTGCGCCACTGGGCCCGCTCGAACGGCGTGCCCAGGGCCGCGACGGTGCAGACGTCCCAGAGGGTCTCCCACTCGTAGCCGCCGACGTCACCCCAGTCGGACAGTGCCTGCGCGTAGTCGAGCTGGTCCTGCTCGCTCTCGCGCTCCATCATCGCCAGCTCGGTGCGGTCGACCTCGAGCGCCGCGTGCCGCACCCGGTCGGGGGCGACCGACACGAGGAGGTCGCGCACCGTGGTGTCGTCGCGGACCTTGCCGATGAACTGCCGCATCACGCCCAGGCCGCCGCTGCGGGTGACCGCGCCGTCGGATGCCGTGAGGTCGCCGGCCAGGATGCGCAGCAGCGTGGTCTTCCCGGTGCCGTTGGGGCCGATCAGCGCGACCTTGGCGCCCTCCCCCACCCGGAAGGTGACGTCACGCAGCAGGCGCCTCCCGTCCGGCAGGGAGAAGCTCACGGCGTTGACGTCGAGGTGGCCCACGAGGGTCCAGTGTCCCCGACCCGGGCCGGGAACTCACCCGAGATTCGGGGCGAGCGTGCGGGGCTCAGTGCAGCTGGGTCTTCAGGACGATGAAGAGGGCGCCGAACATCCCGGCGACCAGGGTCGACGCCAGCCGCTCCCGCCCGGTCAGCCGGCCGCCCCGGCCGATCGACCAGCCGGCCACGCAGAGCAGGATCGTGCTGCAGACCAGTGCCCCCAGCACCGCGGTGCGCACCTGGGCGCCGAGGAAGGTCATCACGGACAGGGTGATCAGCGGCAGCGCCGAGGCGGTGACCATCTCCCACCCGTGCGTGAGCTGGTGGCGGACCGAGGTCCAGCTCGGCCGGTGTCCTTCGTGGATCCGCTCGGCCACGATGCGCGCGTACCGCTCCGCGCCCCAGTAGATCGTGAGCGTCACGACCACGGCGACGATCACCTTGTAGGCCTTGTCGGCGTTCGATGCCGACAGGACCGCCGCGCTGACGATCACGCCGTAGATGCCGGATGCCGTGGCCTCCTGGTCACGGTGACGCATCCGCACGTGTCCGGCCACCGAGCTGGACCGCTGGTCGTCATCCCCCGACATGGGCACCTCTCTCACGCTCGGCCGAGGGTGGTCCCGTCGGCGGTCCGACCATGCTCCCCTACGCCCGGCCCGACCCGGAAGCCGGGGACCGGGTCCGGTGGCCGGTCAGCCGGGCAGCGCCCGACGCACCCGGGACTCCGCGGCCCGGGCGGCGAGCTCGTCGTCCGGTGGGTAGGTGACCTCTTCGAGCGACAGCCCGTGCGGCGGCATCACCCGCACCCGGGAGTCGCGCACCCCGCCCAGCAGCACCTCGTGCGGCACGTCGACCGGGAGTCGTCCCTCCCCCACGGGCACGACCGCCCCGACGAGCGAGCGGACCATGCTGTGGCAGAAGGCGTCGGCGACGACCGTGGCCTCGACGGTGCCGTCGGGTGCCCGGTCCCAGCGGTGGTCGAGCAGCGTGCGCACCGTGGTGGCGCCGGCCCGGCGCTTGCAGAAGGCCGCCCAGTCGTGCAGGCCCAGCAGGCTGCGCGCGGCCAGGTCCATGCTCTCGACGTCGAGCCGGCGCGGTACCAGCACGGTGTCGTACCGACGCAGCGGGTCGAGGGAGGCCGGGTCGTCACAGATCCGGTAGAGGTAGCGCCGCCGCATCGCCGAGAAGCGGGCGTCGAACCCCTCCGGGGCCCTGCTGACCCGGCGGATCGTCAGGTCGGGCGGCAGGATGCCGCGCAGCCGGGTCTCGGCTGACTCCTCGGCCGAGCGCAGCGAGCGCCCGCGCACCTGGTCCCAGCCGCCGATCTCCACGTCGGCGTGGCACACCTGGCCGCGGGCGTGCACCCCGGCATCCGTGCGGCCGGCGACGACGAGGCGCACCGGGGTGGGGCTGCGCAGGATGGTGGTCAGGGCGCCGCTCAGGGTGTCCTCGACGGTGCGGCGTCCGGGTTGGGCGGCCCACCCGGAGAACGCGGTCCCGTCGTAGGACAGGTCGATCCGGATCCGCAGCGTCACGGCGCCAGCGTAGTGCGCGCGGTTCGAGGTGAAACCCCGGCCCACGGCACCAGCGGATCACCTCGAACCGGGCGAGGCGAAGGATGAGTGCGGAAGCGGCCGCACTGGCACCGACGTCCGCACTCACGGCACCCGGACGCGGAACGGCCCCCCTCCCGTGGTGGGAGGAGGGCCGTTCAGGAACGTCCGCGTCGGGCGAGGCTCAGGCCTCGTCCTCCACGTGCTGCTTCTCGGCGCCACCGGCCGGCTCGAAGCCGGCGGCCTCGGCGGCCTCGGCGTCGGCGAACCAGAACTCGGCGATCGTCTGGTCGTACCACTGCGAACCCTCGACGTGGTACTTCCCGGAGTCGGCGTTGCCCTTGACGGTATGACCCTCGGGGGCCGCGCCGTCCTCGGTCGCGGCGACGGCACCGGCGGGCAGCTCGACCGCGGTCGGCTCCTCGACGGTCTCGTCCTTCGCCTCGTCCTCGGCGGCCTTGGTCTCGGCGGCAGCCGCCTTGGCCTCGTCCTGGGCAGCCTTGCGCTTGGCCGCGTCGTCCTTGGCCGCACGCTTGGTCGCGCCCTCGGCCTCCTTGACGGTGGCCTTCTTGGCGACGGGCTCGCGGACGAGCTCGATGACCGCCATGGGGGCGTTGTCGCCCTTGCGCGGGCCGATCTTGGTGATGCGGGTGTAGCCGCCGTTGCGCTCGGCCATGTCGGGCCCGATCTCGACGAAGAGACGGTGCACGACGCTCTTGTCGCGGATGACCGTCATCACCCGGCGACGGGAGTGGAGGTCACCACGCTTCGCGAAGGTGATGAGGCGCTCGGCCAGGGGGCGCAGGCGCTTGGCCTTGGCCTCCGTGGTGGTGATGGAGTCGTGCTCGAAGAGCGAGGTCGCGAGGTTCGCCAGGATGAGCCGCTGGTGAGCGGGACCGCCTCCGAGACGGGGACCCTTGGTGGGGGTGGGCATTGCTGTTCTCCTTGGTTATACGGCCTGGAGGCGTTGGTCAGAGCTGCTCGTCCTCGGCGTACGCCGCGTCGTCCTCGCCCTCTCCGAAGGTGAAGTCGTCGTAGCGGTCCGCGATGAGGCTCGGGTCGAAGCCGGGGGGGCTGTCCTTGAGGGCCAGGCCCATGCCGGCGAGCTTGGCCTTGACCTCGTCGATCGACTTCGCACCGAAGTTGCGGATGTCGAGCAGGTCGGCCTCACTGCGGCCCACGAGCTCACCCACGGTGTGGATGCCCTCGCGCTTGAGGCAGTTGTAGGACCGGACGGTGAGGTCGAGGTCCTCGATCGGCAGGGCGAGGTCCGCGGCGAGCGCGGCGTCGGTCGGCGACGGGCCCATGTCGATGCCCTCGGCCTCGACGTTGAGCTCACGGGCCAGGCCGAACAGCTCGACGAGCGTCTTGCCGGCGGACGCGAGCGCGTCACGGGGAGCCATCGAGTTCTTCGTCTCGACGTCGACCACGAGGCGGTCGAAGTCGGTGCGCTGCTCGACACGGGTGGCCTCGACCTTGTAGGTCACGGTCAGCACCGGGCTGTAGATGGAGTCGACCGGGATGCGGCCGATCTCCTGGTCACCGGACTTGTTCTGCTGCGCCGACACGTAGCCACGGCCACGCTCGACGGTCAGCTCCATCTCGACGGTGCCCTTGTCGTTGAGCGTCGCGATGTGCAGACCCGGGTTGTGGATCTCGACGCCGGCCGGCGGCGCGATGTCGGCTGCGGTGACCGGGCCGGAGCCCTGCTTGCGCAGGTACATCACGACGGGCTCGTCGTGCTCGCTGGAGACGACGAGGCCCTTGATGTTCAGGATGATCTCGGTGACGTCCTCCTTGACCCCGGGGATCGTGGAGAACTCGTGGAGCACGCCGTCGATGCGGATGCTGGTCACGGCCGCACCGGGGATGCTCGAGAGCAGGGTGCGACGCATCGAGTTGCCGAGCGTGTAGCCGAAGCCGGGCTCGAGGGGCTCGATGACGAAACGGCTCCGGGACTCGGAGAGGACGTCCTCGGAGAGGACGGGACGCTGTGCGATGAGCACGGTTGTTCTTCTTTCCCACGGGCGACCGCCATATGACGCCTCGTGAATCCGGGTGCGTGGCCCGGTGTCCGCTCCACCTCTGTCCGTGGTGCGGACCGCTCGTCGGGCGCCGCCCGCCCCGGGGGGCGGACGGCATCCGACGCGAACGTCAGTTCTTGGAGTAGAACTCGACGATCAGCTGCTCGGCCAGGACCGTGTCGATCTGGGCCCGGGTCGGCAGCTGGTGGATGAGGATCTGCAGGCTGCCCGGCACGACCTGCATCCAGGCCGGGATCGGACGGTCGCCGAAGGTCTCGCGCGCCAGCTGGAGCGGGAGGGTCTCGACGGACTGCTTGCGGACCGTGATGATGTCGTACTGCTCGACCCGGTAGGACGGCACGTCGACGCGCACGCCGTTGACCAGGAAGTGACCGTGGGTCACGAGCTGGCGGGACATGCGGCGGGTGCGGGCCAGGCCGGCGCGGTAGACGACGTTGTCGAGACGGGACTCGAGGATCGTCAGGATGTTCTCACCGGTCTTGCCGGGGCGGTTGGCCGCCTCCTTGTAGTACCGGCGGAACTGCTTCTCCATGACGCCGTAGGTGAAGCGGGCCTTCTGCTTCTCCTGCAGCTGGGTGAGGTACTCCTTCTCCTGGATCCGC
>DASSQL010000199.1:0-12127 GCA_035702525.1 Ornithinibacter sp.
CGCCACGGCTGCCGACGGCGCACTTCTGGGCGACCTGCGCGACGTACTCGCGCTCGGCGAGCACCGGGCCCTCGAAACGGCGCACCTTCTCGACGGTCCAGCCGGCGCGGTCGGCGACCTCCTCGGCGGACAGGCCGCGGCGGATCAGCGCCTGCACCTCGCGCGGCCGCAGGCCACCGTCGATCTCGATCTGCAGCTGGCCCAGGCGGGGCCGGTCGCGACGGGCCGCAGCCCGCAGCGCCTCGTCGAGGCCGAGGCGGTAGCGCTTGCCGTCGGCGTCCGCGAGCAGGAGGTGCTGGCCGTCCTCGTGGACGCCGATGAGGCGAAGGTCCTGCATGTCGGGCTCCCGGAGTTGCTCGTCGTCGAGACGACTGTGCCATCCCGAGGGGCGCGGTGACGCGTCCCACGCCGAGGCCCTGCGAATTGCCCGCATACGCTGTGCGCATGTCAGATGCCGCGGATGCGCTCGCTCCCTACGACGTCGTGCTGCTCGGCTCCTTCGGCGGGCCCGAGACCCCGGACGAGGTGGTGCCGTTCCTGCGACGGGTCACCGCCGGCCGCGGCATCCCCGACGCCCGGCTCGAGGCTGTCGGCGAGCACTACTTCGCCCGCGGCGGCCGCAGCCCGATCAACGAGCTCAACCGCGAGCTGCTGGTGCGCCTGCGCGCCGAGCTCGACCGGCGCGGCATCGACACCCCCCTGCTGTGGGGCAACCGCAACTCGGAGCCGTTCTTCACCGACGCCCTGCACGAGGCCCTCGACCTCGGCGCCTCCCGGGTGGTCACCGTGCTCACGAGCGCCTTCTCGTGCTACTCGTCGTGCCGGCAGTACCGCGAGGACCTCGCCGCGGCGGTCGACGAGGTCGGCCCTGCCGCCGACGGGCTGGTCGTCGACAAGGTGCGTCCGTACGCCGTGCACCCCGGGGTGGGGCGGTCCTGGCTGCGCGCCCTGGTCGCGACGGTCGGTGCGCTGCCCGACCCGGCATCCGCGCACGTCCTGTTCGTCACGCACTCGGTGCCCGACGCGATGGACGACACGTCCGGGCCGGGTGACGGCGAGGGCAACCTCTACTCCGACCAGCACGTGCGGCTGGCCCGCCGGCTCACCGACGAGCTGAACCGCGAGCTCGGCCTCGAGCTCCAGGGCGAGCTCGTGTTCTGCTCGAGGTCCGGCCCGCCGACCCAGCCGTGGCTCGAGCCCGACGTCAACGCCCGGATCGAGGAGCTCGCCGCCGAGGGCGGCGTCACGGTCGTGTGCGCCCCGATCGGCTTCATCTCCGACCACATGGAGGTCGTGCACGACCTCGACACCGAGGCGGCCGAGACCGCCGAGCGGGTCGGCGTGCCGTTCGTGCGGGTGCCGACCCCGGGCACCGACGAGGTCTTCGTCGAGGGTCTGGTCGACCTGCTGCTCGAGCGCGCCGCCGAGGCGCGCGGCGAGGTGGTCGTGCCCGAGACCTGGCTGCCCGGTGACGTGCGGCCGTCGGTCTGCGCGCCCGGCTGCTGCCCCAACCTGCGGGCCGCCAAGCCGGCCCTGTGCGGCAGCGACTGATGCCGACGGCATCCGCCCTGCCGGCCGGGGTCGACCTCGCCGACCTCGAGGAGGTCGCCTGCCGGGTGGCCCGGGCCGCCGGCCGGCTCGTCGTCGACGAGCGGCCCGCCGACCTGAGCGTCACGTCGAAGTCGACCGACACCGACCCGGTCACCGAGATGGACCAGCGCAGCCAGGAGCTCATCCTGCGGCTGCTCGGCGAGGAGCGGCCCGACGACGCGGTCATGGGCGAGGAGGAGGGCAGCTCCACCGGCACCAGCGGACTCACCTGGGTCATCGACCCGATCGACGGCACGGTCAACTACCTCTACGGCATCCCGTCGTACGCCGTGAGCGTGGCGGTCGTGACCGGTGACCCCGCCCGCCCGGGCCACTGGGAGTCGGTGGCCGGCGCGGTGCTCAACCCCGAGACCGGCGAGCTGTTCCACGCCCACCGCGGCGGCGGCGCCCGGCTGACCACCGGCCGGGGCACCCGCACCCTGCACGCCACCGAGGCCACCGACCTGGGCATGGCCCTGGTCGGTACCGGGTTCGGGTACGTCGCCTCGATGCGGGCCCGCCAGGCGGCCCTGCTGGTCGACCTGCTGCCGCGGGTGCGCGACATCCGGCGGCACGGCGGTGCGGCCCTCGACCTGTGCGGGCTGGCGGCCGGCCGGCTCGACGCCTACTACGAGACGGCGCTCAACGCCTGGGACCGCGCGGCCGGTGAGCTGGTCGCGCGCGAGGCGGGCGCGGTCGTGGGCGGCCCGGTCGACGACGTGCCGACGCGCGACCTGGTCTGGGGCGCCGCGCCCGGGCTGGCCGCGCAGTTCGGCGACCTGGTGCGCGAGCTGTCGGCGAGGCACGTGGGGTCGGCGGGCTGACCCGGACGGCGCCCGGACCGAGCCGGAACGGCGGCGGAACGGGGGCTGGACGGCGCCCGCACGGCCTCCGGACGTCGGCTGACCGAGGGCTGGGTGACACACCCCCGCGCGCCACCGGATGGACCCGGCGTGGCGCCGCGCCTCGCGATGGTGCACAATCGCGGCGCACGGCGATCCCCTCGGGCACAAACACGGCCATCCGTGCGTTGTCAGGGCCGGGTCATACGACGAAGGGTGGACACACAAACATGGCAACCGACTACGACGCACCGCGCAAGACCGACGACGAGCTGTCCGAGGACTCCATCGAGGAGCTCAAGAGCCGCCGCGTCGACAAGCGCGCCTCGAGCGTCGACGTCGACGAGACCGAGCAGGCGGAGGGCTTCGAGCTCCCGGGGGCCGACCTGTCCGGCGAAGAGCTCTCGGTGCGGGTCCTGCCGCGCCAGGCCGACGAGTTCACCTGCTCCAGGTGCTTCCTGGTGCACCACCGCAGCCAGCTCGCCAGCGAGAAGGCCGGCGTGCTGGTCTGCAGCGACTGCGCCGCCTGAGCCACTCGCTCGACGCGCGAACGACCTCGTGACCGCTGTCTCCCGCGTCCCCGTCGCCGTGCGGCGACTGCACCCGGACGCGGGCGTGCCGGCGTACAGCACCGACGGTGACGCCGGCGCCGACCTCACGAGCGTCGCCGAGGTGACGCTCGCACCGGGGGAGCGAGCCCTGGTGCCCACGGGCATCTCCCTCGCGCTGCCCCCGGGCACCGTCGGGCTGGTGCACCCCCGGTCCGGCCTCGCCGCCCGGCACGGCATCACCGTGGTCAACGCGCCCGGCACGGTCGACTCCGGCTACCGGGGCGAGATCCTGGTGAACCTGGTCAACCTCGACCCGCGCGAGCCGTTCACCGTGCGGGTGGGCGACCGGATCGCCCAGCTCGTCGTGCAGCACTACCTGCACGCCGACTTCGACGTCACGGATTCGCTTCCGGACAGCGCCCGGGGGGAGACTGGTCACGGATCCACCGGTGGGTTCGGCCCGGCCGACCCCCGCTGACCCGCAGCAGACCAGACCACATCGAGGACGACCGCAGACGTGAGCATCTTCAAGAGATCCAAGGACTCCGACCGACCGGCCCCCGCCGACCCGGTCACCGAGACGGTGGACGACGACCTGGACGACGACGCGACCGAGGCCGAAGAGGCCACCTACGTGCCCGTCGACCGCAGCGCCGGCCCGTTCGACGTCACCGAGGTCGACGGCCGCGACGGCCGGGTCGACCTGGGTGCGCTCTGGATGCGCGGCGTGCCCGGCATGGAGCTGCGCCTCGAGATCGACCAGGCGACCCAGCAGGTCAACGCCGCCACCGCGGTCATCGATGACTCCGCCCTGCAGCTGCAGGCCTTCGCGGCCCCGCGCTCGGGCCGGCTCTGGGACGAGATCCGGGCCGAGATCGCCGCCGCCGTCGAGACCCAGGGCGGCACCGCCGAGGAGCACGTCGGGTCGCTCGGCGCCGAGCTGCGCACCCGGATGCCGTCGGCCGGGCCCGACGGACGCACCGTGTTCGCGCCCGCCACCTTCCTCGGGGTCGACGGCCCGCGCTGGTTCCTGCGCGGCGTGCTGTCCGGCCGCGCGGCCATCGACGAGGGCGCCGCGTCGGCGCTTGTCGAGGTCTTCAAGGCCGCCGTCGTCGTGCGCGGCACCGAGCCGATGGCCCCCCGCGAGCTGCTGCCGCTGGCGCTGCCCCGCGACGCCGAGGCCGCCGCGGCGGCCGAGACCGCTGCGCTGGATGCCGAGGACGAGGCCGAGCGCACCTCCCTCGACCCCTTCCAGCGCGGCCCCGAGATCACCGAGGTGCGGTGATGGGCCTGCGGGAGCGGCTGCACGACCTGACGAAGACGCCCACCGAGCACCAGGCGGAGTCGCTGCGTGAGCAGTCCGAGACCGCCGGCGGCGACGACCTCACGGCACTGGCGCTGCGGCACCCGGCCTGCGTCTGCGGCACCGTGCGCACGGTGACCCTGCCGCCGCGGCGGAGCGTCCCGGCCCTGGTGGCCGAGGTCTGGGACGGCAACGGGTCGGTCAACCTGGTCTGGGTCGGCCGGCGCACCATCGGCGGCATCGAGCCGGGGGTCTTCCTGCGGGCGCGCGGGCGCGTCACGTCGGTGCGGGGCACCCCGACGATCTTCAACCCGTCCTACGAGATCGTGCCCACGGCGTGACGGAGGAGCCCGTCGCGGCGTTGACCGCGGCGACTCCCGAGACGGTCGAGGCGCTGATCCGGCACCGGCTGTCGGCAGCGCTCGGTGGATGGCGCGGCTCGATCGAGACCGCCCTGCCCACCGTCGTGTTCGTCGTGTTCTGGACCTGGCAGCAGGACGTCAAGGTCGCGGCCGGCGCGGCGCTGGCCGTCGCGGTCGTGCTGGCGATCGTGCGGGTCGTGCAGCACTCGTCGCTCTCGCACGTGGCCGGTGCCGTCTTCGCGACGGCGATCGCGGCGTTCTTCGCGGTGCGGTCGGGACGGGCCGAGGCGGCGTTCCTGCCCGGCATCCTGACCAACGCGGCCTTCCTCGCCCTGACCCTGCTGTCGGTGGCGACCCGGTGGCCCGCGGTGGGCTTCATCGTCGGCGCCGGCGACCCGCGTGCCCAGGAGGACCCGTTCGCCTGGCGTCGCGACCGCGGCATGGTGCGCGTGTGCACCCGGCTGACCTGGGTGCTCGTCGCGGTCTACGCGGTGCGCCTGGTGATCATGGTGCCGCTGTACCTCGCCGCCGACGTGGCCTGGCTCGGGGTCTCGAAGATCGCCCTGGGGTGGCCGCTCTGGGTGGCCTCCCTCGCGGTGATGGGCTGGATGCTGCTGTCCGGGCACACGCCGCTGGAGCCGGGGGAGGGCCCCGGCGCGGAGGAGGGGTCCGAGGACGCCGAGCCGAACACCTGACCCTGCCGGGAGCCGCGGCTCAGAGGAACTGGGCCGGGTCGAACTCGTCGATCGGGATGATCCGCACGCGCGGCAGCCGCTCGTTGAAGGCGAGCACGTCGTACTCGAGGTCGAACGACTCCAGCCCGCGCTCGACCAGCGGCACGAACGCATGGTTGCGGAACTCGGTGAAGCCGATGACCCCCACGCGCCGACCGTCGAGCAGGCCCTCGACCTGCTCGACGAAGTCGCCGTCGTTGCTGACCAGCATGACGTCCGCCTCGCGGCGGGCGAGCTCGACGAGGGTGCGCTGGATCGCGATGTCGACGACCTTCTCGCCCGGCCCGCCGGACAGCGGCACCGGACGGTAGCCGATGGCCAGCAGGGCCTGCACGAACGTCATCGGCAGCTCGCTGTTGGCGGCCAGGAAGAACAGGCCCTGCGCCGGCTGGTCCCAGCGCTCGCGGGCGAACTGGAGCAGGCGCTCCCAGCGCGGTCGCTCCTCGGGGCGGGGCCGCCGGCCCAGGATCGAGGTGCCGAGGGTGGCGTCGATGTTCTCGCCGTCGATGAGCACGTACGTGGTTCTCGACTCGTCACCCATGGGCGCAGACTACGGCGTCCCCTCCGGGTTACTTCTTCCCGAGGTCGATGTGGTTCTTCGCGTCGGCCTTGGCGTGCTTCTCGGCCCGCTTCTCCTTGATCGACTTGCTCGGCTTCTTGGCCATGCTCTGTCGGGGTGACTTGTCGGCCATGAGCTGCTCCCAGCGATAGGGAACCTGGACGGCTCCGTCTGCTGACACTACGCCGCCGGCGGCGCGAAACCGTCAGGCGTCGTCGTCGTCGTCCGCGTTGTCGGTGTCGCGCTTGTGCCGCTGGCCGGGGCTGAGCAGCGACTCCAGCTCGGCCTCGACGTCGGGCGTCGTGATGAAGAGCAGCTCGTCGAGCGGCTCGAGGGCGTCGTCGCGGCTGGGGGCGATCGGGTGGCCCTCGCGGATGATGCCGGTGAGCACCGTGTTGCCCGGGAAGGGGACGTCTCCGACGCGCGACCCGGCGAACGGGCTGCCGACCGGCAGGGTCATCTCGACCATCATCGCCTTGCCCTGCTGGAACTCGAAGATGCGCACCAGGTCGCCGACGCTCACGGCCTCCTCGACCAGGGCCGTCATCAGCCGCGGCGTCGAGACGGCGACGTCGACGCCCCACGCCTCGTCGAACATCCACTCGTTCTTGGGGTTGTTGACCCGGGCCACGGTGCGGGGCACCCCGAACTCGGTCTTGGCCAGCAGGGACAGCACGAGGTTGACCTTGTCGTCACCGGTCGCCGCCACGACGACGTCGCACTCGGCCAGGCCGGCTTCGGACAGGGCCTCGATCTCGCAGGCGTCGGCCTGCAACCAGCTGGCGTCGGGCACCTTCTGCACCCGCTCGCCGTCGGCGTCGCGGTCGACGAGCAGCACGTGGTGACCGTTGCGCAGCAGCTCTCGGGCGATGGACCGCCCGACACTGCCGGCTCCGGCGATGACGACGCGCATGGGGGATGGCCTTTCGGGTCAGTGCGCCGGCGGGGGCGCGTCGAGGACGCGTTCCGCGATGGCGAGGTCCTCGCGCTTGAGCGCGATGTGGAGGAGGTCGCCCTCCTGGTAGACGGTCTCGGTGCCGGGGACCATGCCGTCGCCCAACCGGGTCAGGTAGGCGAGCCGGCCGTTGGTGGCGGCCTCGATGTCGCTCATCCGTCGCCCGATCCAGCCCGCGGACACCGGCATCTCGGCGATCACGACCTTGCCCGACGGGTCGGTGAACTCGGGGACGTGGCCCTGGGGGAGCAGGCGGCGCAGCATCTGGTCGCTGGTCCACTTCACCGTGGCGACGGTGGGGATGCCGAGGCGCTGGTAGATCTCCGCGCGGCCCGGGTCGTAGATGCGCGCCACGACGTGCTCGACGCCGTACTTCTCGCGCGCGACGCGCGCGGCGAGGATGTTCGAGTTGTCGCCGCTCGAGACGGCGGCGAAGGCGTAGGCGTGGTCGATGCCGGCGGCCCGCAGGGTGTCGCGGTCGAAGCCGACCCCGGTGACGGTGCGCCCCTCGAACGTCGTGCCGAGACGCCGGAACGCGGACTCGTCCTGGTCGATGACGGCGACCTCGTGACCGGCGTGCTCGATGGCCCGGGAGAGGGCGGCGCCGACGCGGCCGCAGCCCATGATGACGAAGTGCACGGTGCCGACGCTACACCGACGCCGGGGGCTGGGTGACAGTGTCCCGGAACGGGTGCGCGACTGCAGAAGGCGCGGCATACAGTGTCTGTCGTGTCATCACCCGGACGTGTCGTCAAGCGCGTGATCCTCGGTCGCGCGATGCGCAGCGACCGACTCGGCGAGACCCTCCTGCCCAAGAAGCTGGCGCTTCCGGTCTTCGCCAGCGACGCCCTGTCGTCCGTCGCCTACGCCCCCGACGAGATCCTTCTGACGCTCGGCCTCGGTGGTGGCGCGCTGGCCCTGACCCACTCGTGGCAGATCGCCCTCGCGGTCATCCTCGTGATGGGCGTGGTCATCCTGAGCTACCGGCAGAACGTGCACGCCTACCCGTCCGGCGGTGGCGACTACGAGGTGGCCAGTGTCAACCTCGGCCCGCGCGCCGGGCTCGCCGTGGCGAGCGCGCTGCTCGTCGACTACGTGCTCACCGTCGCGGTGTCGGTCTCGGCCGGCGTGCAGAACGCGGCATCCGCCTTCGAGTTCCTGCGCGGCAAGGAGGCCGTCGTCGCGGTGCTCATCGTCGCGGCCCTCACCGCGATGAACCTGCGCGGGGTGCGCGAGTCCGGCGCGGCCTTCGCGGTGCCCACCTACCTGTTCATGGTCAGTGTCATCGGGATGGCGCTGTTCGGGTTGTACCGGAAGGTCTCCGGCGACCTGCCCCTCGCCGAGAGCGGCCCGCTGCAGCTGCTGCCGATCGACACCTACGAGTCGATCGGCGGGCTGGCCCTGGCCTTCCTCATGCTCCGGGCCTTCTCCTCCGGGTGTGCGGCGCTCACCGGCGTCGAGGCGATCAGCAACGGCGTGCCGGCCTTCCAGAAGCCGAAGAGCCGCAACGCCGCCACCACCCTGCTCCTCATGGGCAGCATCTCGGTCACCATGCTCATCTCGATGATGGCGCTCTCGCAGTGGACCGGCGTCAAGATCGCCGAGGAACCCGCGACCCAGCTCACCCGCGACGGGGTGCCGGTCGGCCCGAGCTACGTGCAGGACACCGTCATCGGCCAGGTGAGCAAGGCCGTGTTCTCCGGCTTCCCGTTCGGCGTGGTCGTCGTGTCGATCGTCACCGGGCTCATCCTCGTGCTCGCCGCGAACACCGCCTTCAACGGCTTCCCGGTGCTCGGCTCGATCCTCGCGCGCGACGGATTCCTCCCGCGCCAGCTGCACACCCGCGGTGACCGGCTCGCGTTCTCCAACGGCATCATCATCCTCGCGGCGTCGGCCGCCGGGCTGATCGTCATCTACGACGCCGAGGTCACCCGGCTGATCCAGCTGTACATCGTGGGCGTGTTCGTGTCGTTCACGCTCTCCCAGATCGGCATGGTGCGGCACTGGACGCGCCACCTGAGCCTCGAGCGCAACCCGCAGGCGCGCGCCCACATGATGCGCAGCCGGGTCATCAACGGCGTCGGCGCGGCGATGTGCGGCACCGTCCTGGTCGTGGTCCTGCTGACCAAGTTCACCCACGGCGCCGGGTACGCGATCGCGGCGATGGCCGTCATCTTCCTCGTGATGACGCGCATCCGCCGCCACTACGACCACGTCCGCGACGAGCTCGCGGTGAGCGAGGGCGACACCAAGCACCAGCTGCTCCCGTCCCGCGTGCACGCCATCGTGCTCGTCGCCAAGATCCACAAGCCGACCCTGCGGGCGCTCGCCTACGCCCGGGCCACGAGGCCGTCGATCCTCGAGGCGCTCACCGTCGACGTCGACCCCGACGAGACCAAGGCGCTGCAGGCCGAGTGGGACCGCCGCGACATCCCGGTGCCGCTCAAGGCGCTCGACAGCCCCTACCGCGAGATCACCCGACCGGTGGTCGACTACGTCAAGTCGATCCGGTCCGGCAACCCGCGCGACCTCGTCGTGGTCTACATCCCGCAGTACGTGGTCGGTCACTGGTGGGAGCAGATCCTGCACAACCAGAGCGCGCTCCGGCTGCGCACCCGGCTGCTGTTCACCCCCGGGGTCATGGTGTCGTCGGTGCCGTGGCAGCTCGCGTCGTCGCAGGGCGCGGAGGAGCGGATGGACGGGCCGGTCGCGGGCGACGTGCGCCGCGGCGAGTTCTGATGCCCGAGCACCCCGGCGGCGGTCTCGCGGTCGGCGACGAGGTCGAGGTCGACGTCACCGCGATCGCCCACGGCGGCCACTGCATCGCCCGGCACGAGGGGCAGGTGCTCTTCGTGCGCCACACGGTCCCCGGTGAGCGGGTGCTCGCCCGGGTCACCGAGACCGGTGCCGGTGAGCGCTTCGTCCGCGCGGATGCCGTGTCGGTGGTCACCGCGTCGCCCGACCGGGTCACCCCGCCCTGCCCCTGGGCCGGCCCCGGGCTGTGCGGCGGCTGCGACCTGCAGCACGTGGCGCTGCACCGCCAGCGAGCGCTCAAGGCCGACGTGGTGCGTGAGCAGATGGCGCGGCTGGCCCACCTCGAGCTCGACGTCGAGGTCGAGCCGGTGCCCGGCGACGCCGACGGCCTGGACTGGCGCACCCGCGTCGAGTTCGCGGTGGATGCCGAGGGTCGGGCCGGGCTGCGACGGCACCGTTCGCACGACGTGGTCGCGGTCGACCACTGTCGCATCGCGGCACCCGGCATCGACCTGCTCCGGGTCACCGAGGGGCTGTGGCCCGGCGTCGAGGTGGTCGACACCGTCGCGCCCTCGGTCGGGGAGCCGCTCGCCGTGGTGGTTCCCGGGCCCGTCGTCCCGGTCGTGCACGAGCGGGTCGACGCCGGCTGGCCGGCCGTCGACGGCACGCAGCAGTCGCTGTCGCACGAGCTGGCCGTCTCGGCCCGCGGCTTCTGGCAGGTGCACCCGGGCGCCGCCCGCACCTTCGTCGAGGCCGTCATGGGCGCCGCGCAGGTGCGCCCCGGCGAGCGGGCCCTCGACCTGTACGCCGGGGTGGGCCTGTTCGCGTCGGCGCTGGCCGCCGCGGTGGGTGGCGAGGGGCAGGTCGTCGCCGTCGAGTCCGACCCGGAGGCCGCCGACCTCGCCCGCGAGAACCTCGCGGACCACTCCACCGTCGCCGTGCTCACCGCCCGGGTCGACGACGCCTTCGGGGTCGCGCGACCGTCCCGCCGGGGGAGTGCGAAGCAGCGCGGCAGCCGCCCGCGCAAGGCGTCGCGCTCGACGCTGATGCCGACGGCGGCCGACGTCGTCGTGCTCGACCCGCCGCGCACCGGCGCCGGCCGCGGGGTGTGCGGCGAGATCGCGGCGCTGCGTCCGCGGGTGGTCGTCTACGTCGCGTGCGACCCGGCGGCGCTGGCCCGCGACACCGCCTACCTGGCCGACCTCGGGTACCGGCTCGACGGGCTGCGGGCCTTCGACGCCTTCCCGATGACGCACCACGTCGAGTGCGTCGCACGCTTCGTCCGGGCCTGACCAGGCAGCCCTGATGCCGGTCTCGCGGGTCGGCACGCCGCGGCATAGGCTCGACCTGATCGACCCCGTGTGGTTATATATCTTGACGTCAAGATAAATTACGGGAATCGCGCGACGACGCACGACCCCTGAAGGGAGCCCTGGTGGCCAGCACGAACAGCTTCGACGCCCACGGCACGCTCGAGGTGGGTGAGCAGTCCTACGAGATCTACCGGCTCGCCGCGGTCGAGGGGAGCGAGTCGCTTCCGTACAGCCTGAAGGTGCTGCTCGAGAACCTGCTGCGCACGGAGGACGGCGCGAACATCACCGCCGACCACATCCGGGCGCTGGGCGGGTGGGACGAGAACGCCGACCCCGACACCGAGATCCAGTTCACCCCGGCCCGGGTGATCATGCAGGACTTCACCGGCGTGCCCTGCGTCGTCGACCTCGCCACCATGCGCGAGGCCGTCGCGGAGCTCGGTGGCGACGCCACCAAGATCAACCCGCTCGCGCCGGCCGAGCTGGTCATCGACCACTCGGTGATCATCGACGTCTTCGGCCGCGCCGACGCCTTCGAGCGCAACGTCGCCATCGAGTACGAGCGCAACGAGGAGCGCTACAAGTTCCTGCGCTGGGGCCAGACCGCCTTCGACGACTTCAAGGTCGTCCCCCCGGGCACCGGCATCGTGCACCAGGTCAACATCGAGCACCTCGCCCGCACCGTGATGGTCCGCGACGGCGTGGCCTACCCCGACACCTGCGTCGGCACCGACAGCCACACGACCATGGTCAACGGCCTGGGCGTGCTCGGCTGGGGCGTCGGCGGCATCGAGGCCGAGGCGGCCATGCTCGGCCAGCCCGTGTCGATGCTCATCCCGCGGGTCGTCGGCTTCAAGCTCTCCGGCGCGATCCCCTCCGGCGCGACCGCGACCGACGTCGTGCTCACGATCACCGAGATGCTGCGCAAGCACGGCGTCGTCGGCAAGTTCGTCGAGTTCTACGGCGAGGGCGTCTCCGCCGTGCCGCTGGCCAACCGCGCCACGATCGGCAACATGAGCCCCGAGTTCGGCTCGACCTGCGCCATCTTCCCGATCGACGAGGTGACCCTGGAGTACCTGCGCCTCACCGGTCGCTCGGCCGAGTCGGTCGCGCTCGTCGAGGCGTACGCCAAGGAGCAGGGGATGTGGCTCAAGGCCGGCCCCG
>DASSQL010000200.1:0-2756 GCA_035702525.1 Ornithinibacter sp.
GGGCCCGGCCCGGCCTGCGGACCGGCCGTCCCCGGCGGGTAGCATGACGGGCGTCCCGTGGCACCCCGCAGCACGTCTGGAGCCCTCGCGCGTGAGCACCCCCCGCCCGGCCGCCGTCATCGTCCTCGCTGCCGGTGAGGGAACCCGGATGAAGTCCGCGACACCCAAGGTCCTGCACCCGATCGGCGGGGTGACCCTCGTCGAGCACGCGATCCGGGCCGCCCGCTCGACGGGCGCCGAGCACGTGAGCGTCGTCGTGCGCCACGAGCGCGAGCAGGTCGTCGAGCTGTGCCACCGCATCGACCCCGACCTGGTCATCGCCGACCAGGACGACGTCAAGGGCACCGGCCGGGCCGTCGAGTGCGGGCTGCAGGCCCTGCCTCCCGAGCTGCACGGCACCGTGCTGGTGACCTACGGCGACGTCCCCCTGCTCACCGGGGCCACCCTCGTCGAGCTGAACGACACCCACGCCGAGAGCGGCAGCGCGGTCACGGTCGTCACCGCCCACCTCGCGAACCCGACCGGCTACGGCCGCATCGTGCGCGACGACGAGGGCCGGGTCGAGAAGATCGTCGAGCAGAAGGACGCCACCGACGAGGAGCGGGCGATCACCGAGATCAACTCGGGCATCTACGCCTTCGACGCCGACGTGCTGCGCGCCGCCCTGGGCCAGGTCGGCACCGACAACGCGCAGGGCGAGAAGTACATCACCGACGTCATCGCCATCGCCCGCGCCGAGGGCCACCCGGTGCACGCGCACGTGCTCGACGACCTCTGGCAGACCGAGGGCGTCAACGACCGCGTCCAGCTCGCCACGCTCGGGCGCGAGCTCAACCGCCGTGTCTGCGAACGGCACATGCGCGAGGGCGTCACGATCGTCGACCCCGCGACGACCTGGATCGACGTCGACGTCAGCATCGGCCGCGACACGACCGTGCTGCCCGGCACCCAGCTGCTCGGTGCCACGACCATCGGCACCGATGCCGTGGTCGGCCCCGAGGTCACCCTCACCGACACCGAGGTCGGCGACGGCGCCCAGGTCTCCCGCGCGGTCGCCAACCTCGCCGTCATCGGCCCCCGCGCCACCGTCGGCCCCTACTCCTACCTGCGGCCGGGCACCCGGCTCGGCGCCGGCGGCAAGATCGGCGGCTTCGTCGAGACCAAGAACGCCGACATCGGCGAGGGCGCCAAGGTGCCCCACCTCACCTATGCCGGCGACGTCACCATCGGCGAGGGCGCCAACATCGGCGCGGGCACGATCTTCGCCAACTACGACGGCGTCGCGAAGCACCACTCCACGGTGGGGCGGCACTCCTTCATCGGCTCGCAGACGGTGGTGGTCAGCCCGGTCGACATCGGTGACGGCGCCTACGTCGGCGCCGGCTCGGCCCTGACCGACGACGTCGAGCCGGGGCAGATCGCCGTCGCCCGCAGCCACCAGCGCAACATCGACGGCTGGGTGGCACGCGCCCGGGCCGGCACCAAGACCGCCGCGGCCGCGGAAGCGGCCACCCGGCATCCAGAGACAGCACCGCCGAGCCCCCCGGAAGGCCACGACCAGTGAGCAACAACCGACCGCCGTCGGCCAACATCCGAAAGCGGCCGAAGAAGCAGATGATGCTCTTCTCGGGCCGCGCGAACCCCGGTCTCGCACAGGAGGTCGCGGTCCAGCTGGGCACCGAGCTGGTGCCGACCAGCGCGTACGACTTCGCCAACGGCGAGATCTACGTGCGCTTCGAGGAGTCGGTGCGCGGCTCGGACGCGTTCGTCATCCAGAGCCACACCAACCCGATCAACGAGGCGATCATGGAGCACCTGCTCATGGTCGACGCGCTGAAACGGGCCAGTGCCAAGCGGATCACCGTGGTCATGCCGTTCTACGGCTACGCCCGCCAGGACAAGAAGCACCGCGGCCGCGAGCCGATCAGCGCCAGGCTGATGGCCGACATGTTCAAGACGGCCGGCGCCGACCGGTTGATCTGCGTCGACCTGCACACCGACCAGATCCAGGGCTTCTTCGACGGGCCGGTCGACCACCTGATGGCGATCCCGATCCTCAGCGAGTACGTCGCCACCAAGTACGGCGACCAGGACCTCGCGGTGGTCTCGCCGGACGCCGGCCGGATCAAGGTGGCCGAGCAGTGGTCGAAGCGGCTCGGTGGGGTGCCGCTGGCCTTCATCCACAAGACCCGCGACATCAACCGTCCCAACGAGATGGTCGCCAACCGGGTCGTCGGCCTGGTGCGCGACCGGGTCTGCGTGCTCGTCGACGACATGATCGACACCGGCGGCACCATCACCAAGGCGGCCGACGCCCTGATGGCCGACGGCGCGAAGGCGGTCATCATCGCCGCGACCCACGCGATCCTGAGCGACCCCGCGGTCGAGCGGCTGCGTGCCTGCTCGGCCGAGGAGGTCATCGTGACCAACACCCTGCCGATCGCCCCGGAGAAGGAGGTCGACGGCATCACCGTGCTGTCGATCGCCCCGCTCATCAGCGCGGCGATCAAGGAGGTCTTCGAGGACGGCTCGGTCACGAGCCTCTTCGGCGGCCGCGCCTGACCCGACCCCGGCACCCGAGGCGAGGCCTGGCTCTTCCTGGCTCCGCGAGGTCCATGGCCTGGGTGTCGGGTGGGCTCGCGAGGCTCGGCTCGGGTCGATCCTCCGGATGCGCGCTCCTGCAGCGACGCGCAACGGGAGTAGTGACCCGAGCCGGGAGCACGGACCCGAGTGGGGAGTACGGACCCGAGTCGGGA
>DASSQL010000201.1:0-9188 GCA_035702525.1 Ornithinibacter sp.
GGGGCGGCGGCGCTGCTCACGGGAGGGCTCCTGTGCGGTGGGTCTGGACGAGGTCGGCGACGGCCTCGAGGAACCGGGTGGTCTCCTGCGGAGTCCCGGCCGTGACACGAAGATAGTGGGGAATGCCCACGTCCCGGACGAGGACGCCCCGGTCGAGCAGCTCCGACCACGTCACGTGCGCGTCGGCGAGCCCTCCGAAGAGCACGAAGTTGGCGTCGCTCGGCACCGGCTCCAGCCCCAGCTCGCCGAGCCCGGTGACGATCCGGTCGCGCTGGGCCTTGATGGCGTCGACCGTCTCGAGCATCAGGTCGGCGTGCTCCAGCGCGGCGAGCGCGACCGCCTGGGTCTGGGTCGAGAGGTGGTACGGCATCCGCACCAGGCGCAGCGCGTCGACGAGCGCGGGGTCGGCCGCCAGGTAGCCGAGCCGGCCACCGGCGAGCGCGAACGCCTTGCTCATCGTGCGCGTCACCACGAGCCGCGGGCGCCCCTCGAGCAGGGTCAGCGCGCTCGGCGTGCCCGGCCGGGCGAACTCGGCGTACGCCTCGTCGACGACGACCAGCGCACCCGGCGCGGCGTCGTGCACGGCCACGACGACGTCGAGGTCGAGGGCGGTGCCGGTCGGGTTGTTCGGCGAGCAGAGGAACACGACGTCCGGCCGGTGCCCCCGCACCTGGTCGACGGCGGATGCCGGGTCCAGGTCGAACGCTCCCCCGCCGGGCACGCCACGCAGCCCGTCGACCCAGGCCGTGCCGGTGGTGGTCGTGATGATCGGGTGCATCGAGTAGGCCGGCGTGAAGCCGAGCGCGGTGCGCCCGGGGCCGCCGAAGGCCTGGAGCAGGTGCAGCAGCACCTCGTTCGACCCGTTGCCCGCCCACACCTGCTCGGCCGCCACGGTGGTGCCGCTGCGCGACAGGTAGGCCGCGAGCGCCTCGCGCAGCGCGGTGAACTCGCGGTCGGGGTAGCGGTTGAGGCCGGCGGCCACCGCGGCCACCGCCTCGGTGATGGCGGCAACCACGACCGGCGGCACGGCGTACGAGTTCTCGTTGGTGTTGAGGGCCACCGGCACGTCGAGCTGCGGCGCGCCGTAGGCGGTGCGGCCCCTCAGGTCGGGGCGCAGCATCGCCTCGACGGTCGAGCGGGGGTCCATGCGCGTGAGTCTAGGTGCGGGCGAGCGGGGCCGGACGGGCCGGCCGCGGGGATGGACACCTCGCGGACCGGCCCGTCGTGCACCCTCAGAACTCGTCGTCGAACGTCACCGCCCCGGTGACGCCCACCTGGTAGGCCGACACCCGGCGCTCGAAGAAGTTCGAGAGCTCCTGCACGTCCTGCAGCTCCATGAACGCCAGCGGGTTGCGCGAGCCGTAGGCCACCGGGAACCCGAGCCGCTCCAGGCGCCGGTCGGCGACGTGCTCGAGGTAGGCGCGCATGTCGGCCGGCGACAGCCCGGCGACGCCGCCGCCGAGGAGGTCGTGGGCGAACTGCGCCTCGGCGTCGACCGCCTCCATGACCATCTGGCGCACCTTCGCCGCGAAGTCCTCGTCGACGAGATCGGGCTCCTCCTCGCGGGCCGTGTCGACGACGTCCATCGCGAAGGCCATGTGCATCGACTCGTCGCGGAACACCCAGTTCGTGCCCGACGCGAGCCCGTTGAGAAGGCCGCGCGAGCGCAGGAAGTAGACGTACGCGAAGGCGCCGTAGAAGAACAGGCCCTCGATGCAGGCCGCAAAGCACACGAGGTTGAGCAGGAAGGCCCGTCGGTCGGATGCCGTGCCGAGCGTCCGCAGGTCGGCCAGGCTGTCGATCCAGCGGAAGCAGAAGTCTGCCTTGGCCTTGATCGAGGGGATGTTCTCGACGGCCGCGAACGCCTCGTTGCGCTCACGGTCGTCGGGGACGTAGGTGTCGAGCAGGGTCAGGTAGAACTGCACGTGCACCGCCTCCTCGAACAGCTGCCGCGAGAGGTAGAGCCGCGCCTCGGGGGCGTTGACGTGCGTGTAGAGGTTGAGCACGAGGTTGTTCGAGACGATCGTGTCCCCCGTCGC
This sequence comes from Ornithinibacter sp., assembly GCA_035702525.1. Taxonomy (GTDB): domain Bacteria; phylum Actinomycetota; class Actinomycetes; order Actinomycetales; family Dermatophilaceae; genus Fodinibacter. The sequence goes on from DASSQL010000201.1 coordinate 2,040, forward strand.
GAAGAAGGCCACGAGCCGTCCCACGAGGTGCCGCTCGGCCGCGCTGAGCCGCTGCAGGTCCGCGAGGTCGCTGTGCAGGTCGACCTCCTCGACGGTCCAGGTGTTCTTGATGGCGTCGCGGTACCGGTCGTAGAACTGCGGGTACCGCATCGGTCGCAGGGTCAGGCTCATGCCCGGGTCGAGCAGCAGCGCATGGCCGGTGGCGGTCACTGGCAGGCCTCGCAGCTCTCGGGGTTCTCGAGGGAGCACGCGAGCGCTTCCTCGTCGGCGGTCGTGGCGGGCTCGGGCGCGGTCTGGCTGACCGTCGCCTGCTGGATCCGGGTCGCCGGGCGCGATCGCAGGTAGTAGGTCGTCTTGAGCCCGGCCTTCCACGCATGGAGGTACATCGAGCTCAGCTTCCCGATCGTCGGGTTCGCCAGGAACAGGTTGAGCGACTGGCTCTGGTCGACGTAGGGCTGGCGGCCCGCCGCCATCGCGATGAGGGCCCGCTGCGGGAGCTCCCACGCGGTGCGGAAGAGCAGGCGCACCTCGTCGGGCAGGGCGGTCAGACCCTGCACCGAGCCCTCGGCGCGCTTGACGGCATCCCGGGTCTCGGCGGTCCACAGACCGCGGGTCTTCAGCTCGCGCACCAGTGCGGTGTTGACCTGGAGGAACTCCCCCGAGAGCGTCTCGCGCTTGAAGAGGTTCGACACCTGCGGTTCGATGCACTCGTAGCAGCCGGCGATCGAGGCGATCGTCGCCGTCGGCGCGATGGCGACGAGTAGTGAGTTCCTCAGCCCGGTACGGGCGACCTTCTCCCGCAACGCTGCCCACCGCGCCGGTTGGGTCGGGCTCACGTCGTAGTGGTCGAGGTGCAGCACACCACGGGCCGCGCGGGTCGAGGCGAAGGCCGGGTGCGCCCCGTGGTCCTCGGCGAGCTCGGCCGAGCGCTCGAGCGCGGACAGCCACACCTCCTCGGCGATGCGGTTCGACAGGTCGAGCGCCTCGGGCGAGTCGAACGGCATCCGCAGCGCGAACAGCACGTCCTGCAGGCCCATGTAGCCCAGCCCGACCGGCCGCCACCGCGGGTTGGACCGTGCGGCCTCCTCGCTGGGGTAGTAGTTGATGTCGATGACCCGGTCGAGGTAGGTGACCGCGGTGCGGACGGTCGCACGCAGCCGCTCCCAGTCAACGGCGCTGCCGTCGGCCGTGAGGTGGCGGCCGAGGTTGACCGAGCCGAGGTTGCACACGGCCGTCTCGTCGTCGCTGCTCACCTCGACGATCTCGGTGCACAGGTTCGACAGGTGCACGACGTTGCCCGGCTCGGCGGTCTGGTTGCACGTGCGGTTGGCGGCGTCCTTGAAGGTCATCCAGCCGTTGCCGGTCTGGGCCAGGGTGCGCATCATCCGGGCCCAGAGGTCGCGAGCCGGCACCTGCCGCACGACGCGCCCGTCGCGCTCGGCGGCGCGGTACGCCTCGTCGAAGTCCTCCCCCCAGAGGTCGACCAGCTCGGGCACCTCGCTGGGGTCGACCAGGCTCCACGCCGCGTCCGCCTCCACGCGGCGCAGGAACTCGTCGGGCAGCCAGTTCGCGAGGTTGAGGTTGTGGGTGCGACGGGCGTCCTCACCGGTGTTGTCGCGCAGCTCGAGGAACTCCTCGATGTCCGGGTGCCACGGCTCCAGGTAGACGCAGGCCGCGCCCTTGCGCCGGCCACCCTGGTTCACCGCGGCGACCGAGGCGTCCAGCGTGCGCAGCCACGGGACGATGCCGTTGGACCGTCCGTTCGTGCCGCGGATGAGCGCCCCCCTCCCCCGCACCCGGGAGAACGCGATGCCGATGCCGCCGGCGAACTTCGACAGCCGGGCCACCTGCTGGTAGCGCTCGTAGATCGAGTCGAGCTCGTCGCGCGGGGAGTCGACGAGGTAGCACGAGCTCATCTGGGTGTGCCGGGTGCCCGAGTTGAACAGGGTCGGGCTGCTCGGCAGGTAGGCCAGGCTCGCCATCAGCCGGTAGAGGTCGATCGCCTCGCGCGGGGTGCGCGCCAGGCCGCAGGCGACGCGCAGGAGGAAGTACTGGGGTGTCTCGATCACGAGCCGGGTCGTCGGGTGACGCAGGAGGTAGCGGTCGACGACCGTGCGCAGGCCGAAGTACTCGAAGCGGCGGTCATTCGTGGCATCGACGGCGACGTCGAGCTTGACGGCGTTGGCCGCCACGAAGGATGCCGTGTCGTCGCCGATGAGCCCTTCGGCGTGGCCGAGCGCGATCGACTGGCTGAACGACGCGACCCCGTGGCCGCGCACCTCCTTGTCGACGTAGCCGGTGAGCAGGCGGGCCGCGAGCCGTGAGTACTCCGGCTCCTCACCGATGAGCTCGGCAGCGGTCTGGATCGACAGCCGGTCGAGCTCGGCCGTCGTCGCCCCGTCGTAGAGCCCGCTGATCGTGCGGGTCGCCACGCGCAACGGGTCGACCTCGGGCAGGCCGTCGCTCACCCGGTCCACGGCGCGGACGATCTTGTTCACGTCGACGGGCTCGGCGTCGCCGTTGCGCTTGCGCACCCGCATCGCGGTGCGGGTCGTGGCGGGCGGCTCGTGGCCGGTGGTGGTGATGGTGGTGATGGTGGTCGTCATGCTCTCTCCTCGCGAGCTCGATCGACTCCGGCGACCGCGAGGGGGGTGACGAGGACGGCAGGCGGGCACCCGGTGTCCGCCGAGCGCCCGAGGTCCCACCAGCTCCCGTCGGCCGTCCCGCGCGACCGTGGAGATGCCGCGCCCGGGCGGGCACGGCGCGACTGGCAGGTCTTCGGACTCGTGGGCCCGACGCTCACGCGCCACCTACTGCCCGTCGCTTCCCAGGCCGGAGCCCAGTGCTGTCTGACGGGGGTCGTTCCCACTCACCGCTGCGGGGCAGTCCCGGACTCGCACCGGGTTCCCTGTTGCCCCACCACCCGCCCTGGCGGACGAGCGATGGACCAGCTGCGTGCGCCACCATATGTGGGGGTGCACCTCGGGTGAGGGACCCACATGAGGTGGCGTGTCGCGCCGATGGGTCAGGTGGTGGGGTCGACCTCGGGGTGGCGGGCGAGCACGGCCTCGCCGTGCGCGGGGAGGTCCTCGGCGCGGGCCAGGGTGACCACGTGCGACCCCACCTCGCGCAGGGCGTCGGCCGAGTAGGTGACCACGTGGATGCCGCGCAGGAACGACTGCACGGACAGCCCGCTGCTGTGGCAGGCGCAGCCGCCGGTGGGTAGCACGTGGTTCGAGCCGGCGGCGTAGTCGCCCAGGCTCACCGGCGACCACGCGCCGACGAAGACCGCACCGGCGTTGCGCACCCGGGCGGCGACCGCCTCGGCGTTGCGGGTCTGGATCTCGAGGTGCTCGGCGGCGTAGGCGTTCACCAGGTCGAGCCCGGCGTCGACGTCGTCGACGAGCACGATGGCCGACTGGGTGCCGGCCAGGGCCGTGCCCACCCGCTCGGTGTGCTTGGTGGCGGCGACCCGGCGCACCAGGGCGGCGTCGACCGCGTCGGCGAGCTCGGGCGAGTCGGTGACCAGCACCGCCGCGGCGAGCGGGTCGTGCTCGGCCTGCGACACCAGGTCGGCGGCGACGTGCTCGGCATCCGCGCTGTCGTCGGCGAGCACGGCGATCTCGGTGGGCCCGGCCTCGGCGTCGATGCCGATGACGCCCTTGAGCAGCCGCTTGGCCGCGGCGACGTAGATGTTGCCGGGGCCGGTGACCAGGCTGGCCGGCTCGCAGACGTCGGCGCCGTCGTCGACGCCGTACGCGAAGGCGGCCACCGCCTGGGCCCCACCCATCGCCCACACCTCGTCGACCTCGAGCAGGGCGCACGCGGCGAGGATGGTGGGGTGCGGCCAGCCGCCGTGGTCGGCCTGCGGGGGGCTCGCGACCGCGAGGCTCGGCACCCCGGCGAGCTGGGCGGGCACGACGTTCATGACGACGCTGCTGGGGTAGACGGCCAGCCCGCCGGGCACGTAGAGGCCGACCCGGTCCACGGGCACCCAGCGCTCGGTGACGGTGCCGCCGTCGGTGACCGTGGTCGTGGTGTCGGTGCGGCGCTGGTCGGCGTGCACGAGCCGGGCCCGTCGGATCGACTCCTCGAGGGCGGCGCGCACGGCCGGGTCGAGGGTCTCCAGTGCGCCGGTGATGACGTCGGCGGGCACCCGCAGGCTCGGCGGGGCGACGCCGTCGAACCGCTCGGCCGCGGCGTACAGGGCCGGGGCACCCTGCTCACGCACGGCGGCCACGATGGGGCGCACGGCATCCAGCGCGGCCTCGACGTCGAACTCGGCGCGCGGCAGCGCGGCCCGCAGCTCGCGCAGGCTCAGGTGTCGACCGCGCAGGTCGACGCGCGGGATGACGCCGGTGGGGGCGCTGCTGGAGGTGCCGGGAGCCATGGACCGAGTCTAGGTTTCGTCCGCGGGCGGTCCGGACCCCGTCCACCCGGCAGACGCGGCTGCCGTCACCCGTCGGCCACGGGTCGGCCGACGACCATCGACTCCAACAGGGCCGGTGGGAAGGTGCGGGCGGTCTGCTCGTCGAGCTGGGTGCCGAGCCCGTCGAGCACCGCCGTGAAGAACAGCCGCGCGGCCGCGGCGAAGACCACGTCGGCGACATCGGCGTCGGACAGCCCGACGTCGTGCAGGGCGTCCACGTCCTGCTGGTCGACGGCCGCGGCGTCGGTGGCCACCTTGGTGGCGAACACGTAGACCGCACGGTCCTGCTCCGAGAGGGCCGCGCCGTCGGGGTGCTCGGCGATCGCCTCCACGGCCGTCGGGTCGTCGCACACGTCGCGCAGGAACGCCGAGTGGGCCGCCGTGCAGTAGGTCGACCGTCGGGCCCGGGCCGCCGCGATGGTGGCGATCTCGAAGCGTCGCCGGTCCATGCCGCCCCGCACGGCGCCGTTCAGGGCGTTCCACGCCCTGGCGACGTCGGGTCGGGTCGAGAAGGCGGGGGCGTAGTTGGGGAGGAAGCCCCAGGCTGCCCGCTGGCCCGCGTAGTAGTCGGCGACCTCGCCCTGCGCGGCCTCTTCGTGCACCCCGGTGATGAACATCGGGCCATTCTCGCCGCGTGGTGGCGCGATGAGAATGGCCCGCTCGGGCGGTCAGGTGTCGTACAGCTCGGCCTCGTGGGCGGCCCGGGCCCGCCGGGCGACCCGCCGGTAGCGCTCGGACAGCTCCTGCCCCGAGCCACCCGGCAGCCCGAGGATGCGGGCGATGCCGTCGGCGTCGCGCGGGTCGGTGGGCACGGCGTCGAGGGCCTTGGCCCGGAAGAGCACCCCGGCGTTGCGCATCGACGACGCGAGCCGCCACGCGGCGGCGAGGTCGGCGGCGTGCTCGTCCCCGATCAGCCCGAGCCGCTCGGCGGCCTCGAGGGCGGCCATCGTCGAGGTCGTGCGCAGCTCGGGGTGGGCGTGGGCGTGCCGCAGCTGCACGAGCTGCACCACCCACTCGACGTCCGAGAGCCCACCGTGGCCGAGCTTGAAGTGGGTCTTGCGGTCGCCACCGCGGGGCAGCCGCTCGGCCTCCATCCGGGCCTTGAGGGTGCGGATCTCGCGGACCTGCCCGTCGTCGAGCCCGCCCGCGGGCCACCGGATCGGCGCGATGAGCGCGAGGTAGCGCTCGGCGAGCCCGGGGTCGCCGGCCACCGGCGCCGCCCGCAGCAGGGCCTGGGCCTCCCAGACCAGCGACCAGCGGCCGTAGTACTGGCGGAACGACTCCAGCGAGCGCACCAGCGGCCCGCTCTTGCCCTCGGGGCGCAGCGAGGCGTCGATGTCGAGGTTCGGGTCGGGGCCGCGCAGCCCGAGCAGGCGGATCAGCTCCTTGACCACCTCGAGGGCCTGGGTCTGGGCCTCCCCCTCGTCGGCCCCCTCGACGGGGTCATGCACGAACACCACGTCGGCGTCCGAGCCGTAACCCTGCTCGGCGCCGCCGAGGCGGCCCATGCCGACGATGAGCACCCGGGTGAGCGCCGGAGCCCCGGTGCGTTCCTCGAGGTCGCGCAGGCAGACCTCGAGGGTGACCTCGAGCAGGGCGGCGGTGAGGTCGGTCATCGCCGCACCGAGGCCGTCGAGGGTCAGCGCCCCGGTGAGGTCGGCCACCGCGACGCGGAACAGCTCGGACCGCCGGATCGTGCGGGCGGCGAGAACGGCGGATGCCGGGTCGTCCTTGCGACCGGCGGCGGACCGCATCCGGCGCAGCACGTCCTCGCGCGACCGCGGCTTCAGGCCGGAGGAGTCGCCGAGGAACTGCACGCACTCGGGGGCCTGCTCGAGCAGGTCGGCGGCGAACCGGCTGCGGGCCAGGGTGTGCGCCAGCCGCTCGGCCGCGGACCCCTCGTCGCGCAGCAGCCGCAGGTACCAGTGCGTCGAGCCGAGCTCGTCGCTGATCTTGCGGAAGGCGAGGAGCCCGGCATCCGGGTCGGCCTCGTCGGCGAACCAGCCGAGCATCACCGGCAGCAGCTGGCGCTGGATGGCGGCCCGGCGGCTGAGGCCCTCGGTGAGCGCCTCGAGGTGTCGCAGTGCGCCACGTGGGTCGCGGAAACCCAACGCGGACAACCGTTCCCGCGCTGCCTCCGGGGTGAGTCGCACGTCGGAGTCGGACAGTCGCGCGACCGCTGAGAGCAGCGGGCGGTAGAAGATGCGCTCGTGCAGCCGGCGCACCTCACGCTGCTGGGCGCGCCACTGCGCGACGACGGCCTCCCCCGGCGAGGAGCGGTGCCCGAGCGCACGGCCCAGCCGGCGCAGGTCGCTGTCGGACGTCGGCATCAGGTGCGTGCGCCGCAGCCGGTACAGCTGGATGCGGTGCTCGAGGGTGCGCAGCAGCCGATAGGCGGTGCCGAGCGTCGCGGCGTCGTCGCGCCCCACGTAGCCACCGGCCGACAGGGCTGCCAGCCCGTCGAGCGTGGTGCCGGTGCGCAGCGACTCGTCGGCGCGGCCGTGCACGAGCTGGAGCAGCTGCACCGAGAACTCGACGTCACGCAACCCGCCGGCACCGAGCTTGAGCTGACGGTCGGCCTCCGCGCTGGGGATGTGCTGCTCGACCCGACGCCGCATCGCCTGCACGTCGTCGACGAAGTTCTCGCGGCTCGAGGCCTGCCACACCATCGGCTGCACGGCGTCGCAGTACGCCTGTCCCACAGCGGTGTCCCCCGCCAC
>DASSQL010000202.1:0-2792 GCA_035702525.1 Ornithinibacter sp.
CTGCCGGCCGGCGCCTGGGTCGACCGCAGCGATGCCCGCCGGGTGATGATCGCGGCCGACCTCGGCGCGGCCGTCTCGATCGGCTCGGTGCCGGTCGCGTGGGCCCTCGGCGTGCTCACCCTCCCCCACCTCGTGGTCGCAGCTCTCGGCGTCGGCACGGCATCGGTGTTCCTGCGCACCGCATACCTCCCCCTCGTGCCGCGCCTCGTCGCCCCCGGTGACCTCGCCACCGCCAACGCCCGCCTGGTCGGCACCGAGTCGGCGATGCAGGTCGTCGGCCCGGGCCTCGGCGGTGCTCTCGTCGCCCTGGCCTCCGCCGCCTACGCGGTGGTCGCGGACGTGCTGTCCTTCCTGGTCTCCGCGCTCTGCCTGCACCTCATGGACCGGCGCCGGCTGCTGCCCGCGTCACCGCCCGCCGCACGCGAGTCGTTGCGCACCGAGGTGGCGACCGGCATCCGGGTGGTCGCGCACGACCGGTTCCTGCGGTTCTTCACCCTCCAGGGCGGGGTGTCGAACTTCGCCCTCACCGGGTACGCCGCCCTGCTCGTGCTCTTCCTGGTGCGCGACCTCGACCTCGACCCGCGGGGCATCGGCCTGGTGATGTCGGCCGGCAGCGTGGGCGGGCTGGTCGGTGCGAGCGTGGCCGAGCGGGCCACGGCGCGGCTCGGCGACGCGCGGGCGATGGTGGCGCTCCAGGTCGTGTCGGGGCCACCCGCCCTGCTCATCGCGCTGGCCCAGCCGGGCGTCCGCGTCGTGCTGGTACCGCTCGGGCTCGCGCTGGTGGGGTTGGGGGTGGTGGGCGCCAACGTGATCCGTGGGACGTTCCGGATGCGGTACACACCGCCGCAGCTGCTCGCCCGCACCACGTCGGCGTCGGCCCTGGTCAACTTCGGCACGATGCCGGTCGCCGGGCTCGCCGCGGGGTGGCTTGGCGTGCACCTCGGGGTGCGCGAGACGATCGCGCTGATGGCCGGCATCCACCTGCTGGCGGCGCTCAGCCCGGTGCTCGGGCCCTACGGCCGGCTCCGGGAGCTGCCGGCTCAGCCGATGGCGACGTGGAGCAGCGGGTCGACGGCGACCGCGAGGAAGACCACCGTCACGTAGGTGATCGAGTAGTGGAACAGGCGCATCGGCTTCAGCGCCGGCCCGACGGCCCCGCCCTTGGCGGCCCGGAACAGGCGGTGCGCCTCGACGAGGAAGAGCCCGCCGGCGAGTACCGCGGTCACGGCGTAGACCCAGCCCATCGAGGCCACCGGAACGAGCACCAGCGACGTCGCGACCATCACCCACGAGTAGAGGACGATCTGCCGACCGACCGCGACCGGCCCCTGCTCGACGGGCAGCATCGGCACCCCGGCGGCGGAGTAGTCGTCGCGGAACGCCATCGACAACGGCCAGTAGTGCGGCGGTGTCCAGAAGAAGATGAGGAGGAAGAGGATGACGGCCGGCCACTGCACGGTGCCGGTGACGGCCGACCAGCCGATCAGCGTGGGCATGCAGCCGGCCAGGCCACCCCACACGATGTTCTGCGAGGTGCGCCGCTTGAGCAGGATCGTGTAGCCGACGGCGTAGAGCACGATCGCCGCCACCGACAGCGCCGCCGACAGGACGTTGACGACGAGGGCGAACCACACCGTGGAGACGACGGTGAGCACCCCGGCGAAGACCAGTGCGTTGCGGGGCGTGATCTCACCGGTGGCCATCGGGCGCTTGCTCGTGCGGTGCATGAGCCGGTCGATGTCGCGGTCGTAGACCGAGTTGAACGTGTTGGCCGCACCGGCGCTCAGCGTGCCGCCGACGAGGGTCGCGAGCACCAGCCAGAGAGAGGGGACCCCGCCCTCGGCGAGGAACATCACGGGCACGGTCGTGACGAGCAGGAGCTCGATGATCCGCGGCTTGGTCAGGGCGAGGTAGTTCGCCACCGTGCGGCGTCGATCGGGCCGCTGGACCGACGGGTCGGTCGTGATCGAGGTGGTGGCCACGTCGTCCTTCGGGTCGGCCGGTGGGGTGCTCGGCGATTCTAGCCTTCCGGGCGTTGGCCGACCCCAACCGCGGGGTAGTCCAGACACTAGGGTGGACGGCGGACCCGTCCCCACCGTGTGCACGACCCCCGCGAGAGAGGCCCCAGTGAGCACGACAACCACGAGCAGGCGCAGCACCAAGCCGACCCAGGGACGGAGCCCGGAGATCTCCCGGCCCGTCGCCAGGAAGGCGAAGTGGACCGACCTCGACGTGCGCGCGGTCGACACCGTGCGCCTCCTGGCCGCCGACGCCGTGCAGAAGGCCGGCAACGGCCACCCCGGCACCGCGATGAGCCTGGCCCCCGTCGCGTACCTGATCTACCAGAACGTGATGACGCACGACCCGTCCGACCCGGCCTGGCTCGGCCGCGACCGGTTCGTGCTCTCCTGCGGGCACTCCTCGCTCACCCAGTACATCCAGCTCTTCCTCAGCGGCTACGGCCTGGAGCTGAAGGACCTCAAGGCGCTGCGCACCTGGGGCTCGCTGACCCCCGGACACCCCGAGGTGCACCACACCAAGGGCGTCGAGATCACCACCGGGCCGCTCGGCTCCGGCCTGGCCTCCGCCGTCGGCATGGCGATGGCGCAGCGCCGCCAGCGCGGCCTGCTCGACCCCGACGCCAAGCCCGGCGAGAGCGTCTTCGACCACCACGTGTGGGTGCTCGCCTCCGACGGCGACCTGATGGAAGGCGTTGCCTCCGAGGCGTCCTCGCTCGCCGGCCACCAGGAGCTCGGCAACCTCACCGTCGTCTACGACGCCAACCAGATCTC
>DASSQL010000203.1:0-3934 GCA_035702525.1 Ornithinibacter sp.
ATCAGTAGAGGAGCGTCAGGAGGGCGAAGGCGGCTGCTGCCGCGAGGCCGGCGCCCGGGAAGGTCAGCAGCCACCCGTTGAAGATCGAGCGCACCACGCCCCACCGCACGGCCTTGCGCGACTTGGTCGAGCCGACGCCCATGATCGCCGAGGTGATGACGTGCGTCGTCGAGATCGGGGCGCCGGTGGCCGTGGCCGCGTAGAGCACCGCCGCCGACACCGTCTCGGCGGCGAACCCGTGCGGCGGGTCGACGTCGACGATCCGCCGGCCGAGGGTGCGCATGATCCGCCAGCCGCCGGCGTACGTGCCCAGGCTCAGCACCACCGCCGACAGCGCGATGACCCACCACGGGATCGCCAGGTCACCCGGCGGCCGGTACCCGCTCGCCACCAGCGTCAGCGCCACGACACCGGCGGTCTTCGCGGCATCCTGCATGCCGTGCCCGAAGGCCATCGCCGCCGCCGACACGGTCTGGGCGTAGCGGAAGCCGCGCGCCGTCGGCCCCGGCGCCGCCCGGCGGAACGCCCACAGGATGCCGGTCATCAGCGCGAACCCGCCGACCAGTCCGAGCACCGGTGACACCACCATCGGGATGACGACGCTGTTCAGGATGCTGTCCCACTGCACCGTCGCGCCCCCGGCCAGCGCCGCGCCGCACAGCCCACCGATCAGCGCGTGCGACGACGACGACGGCAGGCCGCGCCACCAGGTGAGCAGGTTCCAGGCCGTGGCGCCGATCAGGGCGCCGGCACAGATGGCCACGCCCGTGGTGCCCATCGGCACCTCGATGATGTCGCCGCCGATCGTCTGCGCCACCCGCACGCCGGCGAACCCGCCGAGCAGGTTCATCACGGCGGCCAGCCCGAGGGCGATCCGCGGGGTCAGCGCCCGGGTCGACACCGACGTGGCGACCGCGTTCGCGGCGTCGTGGAACCCGTTGGTGTAGGTGAAACCCATCGCCAGCACGACGACGAGCGCGACCGGCAGCCAGTCCACCACCCCGCTCAGGACTCCCGGACGGCGATCGCCTCGACCTTGAGCGCCACCTGCTCGAAGCCGTTCGCGGCGGCCTCGAGCGCGTCGATGATGTCCTTGTGCTTCATCACGGTGATGGGGTCGGCGCCGGGGGCGTTGAACAGCTCGGCGAGCATCCGCCGGTAGGCCTTGTTGGCGCGGTTCTCGAGCCGGTCGACCTCCACCCAGTAGGCCGTGAGGTCCTTCATCGCGCGCAGGCGGGGCATCGCGTCGGCGGTGATCTCGGCCATCCGCGAGATCACCTCGACCTGCTTGGCGACCCGGGGCAGCACCTCGTCGACGCGGTACAGCACGATGAGGTCGACGGCCGCCTCGATCAGCCCCACGCAGCTGTCGAGCGCCACGGCGAGCGCATGCATGTCGGCGCGGTCGAACGGCGTCACGAACGCCCCGTTCACGGCCCGGATGATCTCGTGAGTGGAGTCGCCGGACGCCGACTCGATCTCGTGCATCCGCTTGAGGATGACGTCGCGCTCGTCACCGGTCGCGCCGAGCAGCGAGGTCAGCTCGCCCGAGGCGTCGACGAGGTGCCGCGCCGACGCTGCGAACAGGTCGAAGAAGCGCGGTTCCTTGGGGGTGAGGCGGATCGCCACGAGCGGTCCTTCAGGACGAAGAGGGCCGGACAGTGGCTACAGGCTAGGGCCCCGTCCCGGATGCCGGGTAGCCGGGTGCCGCGCCCTTCTCAGCCCGTGGCGTCGGCCGGCTCGCCGCCCTCGCCGACCCCCACCGGCGGGTCGAGACCGAGGATCAGGTCGATGGCCTCCTGGGACAGCGGACCCTCCGCCTGCGAGGCAGCCAGAACGAGGTCACCGACCAGGCGGATCTCGTTCTCGAGCTGCTCGTCGTGCAGCGACGGGTCGTCCTTCACCCGTCCACCGTACGTCCGGGGCGGGAGGGGTTGCCCCTTGTCCACAGCCCAATCGAGGGTGACCTGGGACTCGCCAGGGGACCCGCCCGCCGGGCCCGCAGGAGCGGCGCGTCGAGGAGGACGGAGGTGGGTGCCGGACCGGGAGCGCCTCACGGCGCGTGGCCGCTCGTAGCGGCTGATGTTGGGACCCGGGGCTGCCGCGGCCCGGCACCCACAGACGACACTAACGCCTCGACCCCCGAGATGTGTTCCCCTCCGGGTCAGCGAACCGGGAAGTCAGTCGAGGTCGCCGAGGCGCCACAGGCGGGCGCAGGCCCGGAGGTCCTCGCCGGTCGCGAGCATCGAGGCACCGGTGCGGGTCAGGTCGCTGGCGGCGCCGGGGTCGGCCGCGTCGTGGTCGTGGGCCAGCTCGGCACGCCCCGCCGCGACCACCGTGCAGAAGGCCGCAGCGCGCTCGAGGGCCACCGCCAGGTCGCCGTCGAAGACGCCCGCGAGGATCTGGTCGGCCACCCGCTGCACCTCCTCCGGTCCGGGGGGCTCGGCGATCCCGGCCACCGCGTGCGCGACGTCGGTGAACCGGATGCCGGCGGCGTACTCGCGGCTCGCCTGCTCCGGGCTGCGCCGCACCCACTCGCGCAGGGCGTAGAGGCGCCACAGCGCGCCGGGAAGGGAGCGCGCGGGGCGAGCCGACCAGAGGTCGGCGACGGTGGACAGGCCGAGGTCGTCGACGAGGGTGACGAGGCGGGAGGTCACCTCGGGGTCGTGAGCGGCTCGCCCGGTGCCCACGAGGATCGCGGCCGTCTGGTGCGCGACCTCGGTGACCTCCGCCGGCCCGGGCAGCGTGCCACCGTGGGTCTCCATGGCGAGGGGCCCGAAGGGCACCGGCCGCCGGGGCAGGGCACGTCCGCCTTCACTGGTCATCGCCACAGTCTCCCAGCCGCCGCCCCGGATTCCACGCCCGCGGGTCCACAGGCCTCGACAGACCTCGGTGCGCCACGGCATCCGGGCGTCAGGGACCAGCAGGGATGCCGGTCACGCGGGTTAGGTTTGTCGGGTCACCACCGCGCTGGTGGCCGGCACACCGAGGGGGCTGCCGCGCAGGCACGACCGGCCAGGAGGCACGTCATGGCGAACGATCGAACGACGGTGCGCGAGAGCGTCCCCGCGCCCGACGCCTCGGGAAAGCCGGAGTCGCCCACCGACCTCGGCAGGGCCGGGTGGCGGTTCACGGCGAAGGCGGCGCTGGCCGAGTTCCAGCGCGACCAGTGCACCGACCTCGCGGCGGCGCTGACCTACTACTCGATCCTGTCTGTCTTCCCGGCGCTGCTGGCGCTGGTCTCTCTGCTCGGCGTCTTCGGGCAGGGCAAGGAGACCACCGACGCGCTGCTCGACATCCTGCGCCAGCTCGGGCAGGGCGACATCGCCGAGCAGCTCAAGGGGCCGATCGACACGATGGTGAGCTCGCAGGCCGCCGGCTGGGCGCTGGTCATCGGCGTCGGCGGTGCCCTGTGGTCGGCCTCGGGCTACGTCGGGGCCTTCGGCCGGGCGATGAACCGCGTCTACCACGTGCAGGAGGGCCGGCCGGTGTGGAAGCTGCGCCCGGTCGTGCTCCTGGTCACCCTGGGCATGGTCGTGATGGCCGCGCTGGTGCTGCTCGGCCTGGTCGTCAGCGGGCCGGTCGCGACGGCCATCGGCGAGGCCATCGGGTTGGGTGACCAGGCCTTCACGGTGTGGAGCATCGCCCGCTGGCCGGTGATGCTCGCGATCGTCGTGGTCATGGTCGCGGTGCTCTACTACGCGACCCCGAACGTCAAGCAGCCGAGGTTCCGGTGGGTCTCGGTCGGCTCGGCCGTCGCGATCAGCATCTGGGTGCTCGCGTCGCTGGGCTTCGGGTTCTACGTGAGCAACTTCGGCAAGTACAACGCCCTGTACGGCTCGCTCGCCGGCGGCATCGTCTTCCTGCTGTGGCTCTGGCTGACCAACCTCGCGCTCCTCATGGGGGCCGAGGTCGACGCCGAGCTGGAGCGGGC
>DASSQL010000204.1:0-3617 GCA_035702525.1 Ornithinibacter sp.
TGCCGGGTCGCGGGCCGGGTCGTGGACTTCCGGCCGCGCGCCGAGGAGGACGTGCGGGTCGCCATGGTCGCAGGCTACGCGAGAGTCACACTGGACTCACGTGTCACACGCGGCACGCCGGTGACATTCGGCGGCGGCCGGCGAGCTCGCCCGGTTCGGGCCGGAACGAGGTCCGCGCCCGGGTCGATGCCTTGTGGCATCGACCCGGGCGCGGATCCGGTCGTACCCGCCCCCCTGCAAGGCGGATACAACCGACGACGGTCGACGGTGGTACTGGGCCGATCGTCGAAGTCCTGGGACTTCCTTGGCGAACCCCTTCTTGGCTGTTCGATGACTCGTACTTTACCTTGCCTTTACCTTTTACGCACTGATTTTCTCATCGATTTCGCGGCGTGTCGCGAGCGGATTCCGCACTTTCCGAACCTATTTTCCACGGATCCTGTGCGTTACCGGTGCGTAGTCGTGACGGATGTGACTCGTGGTGCGGCATGGACGACGGCATCCGTGCTCCAGCGAGCATGGGGGCTGCGGCGCGACGGATTCCACACGAGGTGCGGGCCGCGCACGAACCCGCAGGTCAGGCCTCGACGACCATCGGGATGATCATCGGCCGGCGCCGGATCTTGCGCCCGACCCACCCGCCCACCGAGCGGCGGATGACCTGCTGGAGCCCGTAGGTGTCGGTCACGCCGTTCGCGGTGGCGTCGTCGAGGGCCTGGATCAGCTGCGGCATCACGTCGTCGAAGACGACGTCGTCCTCGACGAAGCCGCGCGCGGTGCACTCCGGTCCGGCGATCACCTTGCCGGTCATCGAGTCGATGACGACGATCACCGAGATGAATCCCTCGTCGCGCAGGATGCGGCGGTCCTTGAGCAGGGTCTCGTCGGCCTCGCCCACCGACGAGCCGTCGACGTACACGTACCCGCACGGCACGGCACCGGAGACCGACGCCTTGCCGTCCACCAGGTCGACGGCGACCCCGTCCTCGACGACGACCACCCGGTTGCGCGGCACGCCGGTGAGGATGGCGAGCTCGGCGTTGGCCACGAGGTGGCGCCACTCGCCGTGCACCGGCATGACGTTCTTGGGCTGGACGATGTTGTAGCAGTAGATGAGCTCGCCGGCGCTGGCGTGACCGGAGACGTGCACCTTGGCGTTGCCCTTGTGCACGACGTTGGCGCCCAGCCGCATCAGCCCGTTGATCACCCGGTAGACCGCGTTCTCGTTGCCGGGGATGAGCGAGCTCGCGAGCAGCACGGTGTCGCCGGGGCCGACGTCGATGCGGTGGTCGCGGTTGGCCATCCGCGACAGGGCGGCCATCGGCTCGCCCTGGCTCCCGGTGCAGACCAGCACGATCTTGTCGTCGGCGAGGTCGTCGAGCTTCTTGACGTCGACGAGCACGCCGTCGGGCACGTGGAGGTAGCCGAGGTCGGCGGCGATGCCCATGTTGCGCACCATCGAGCGCCCCACCATCGCGACCTTGCGGCCGGCCTTGTCCGCGGCATCCAGCACCTGCTGCACGCGGTGCACGTGCGAGGAGAAGCAGGCCACGATGATCCGCCGATCGGCGTGCCGGAACACCTTGTCGATCGCCGAGGAGATGTCGCGCTCGGGCGTGGTGAACCCGGGGACCTCGGCGTTGGTGGAGTCGGTGAGGAAGAGGTCGATGCCCTCCTCCCCCAGCCGCGCGAAGGCCCGCAGGTCGGTGAGCCGGCCGTCGAGCGGCAGCTGGTCCATCTTGAAGTCGCCGGTGTGCAGCAGGGTGCCGCCGGAGGTGCGCACGGCCACGGCCAGCGCGTCGGGGATCGAGTGGTTGACGGCCACGAACTCGCAGTCGAAGACGCCGAGCTTCTCGCGGTCGCCCTCGCGCACGCCGAGCGTGTACGGCTTGATCCGGTGCTCCTTGAGCTTGGCCTCGACCAGCGCCAGGGTCAGCGTCGAGCCGACGAGCGGCAGGTCGGGCTTGAGGCGCAGCAGGTAGGGCACGGCGCCGATGTGGTCTTCGTGGCCGTGCGTGAGGATGACCGCCTGCACGTCGTCGAGCCGGTCCTCGATGTAGGCGAAGTCCGGGAGGATCAGGTCGATGCCGGGGTGGTGGTCGTCGGGGAACAGCACGCCGCAGTCGATGATCAGCAGCTGGCCGCGGTGCTCGACGACCGTCATGTTCCGGCCGATCTCGCCGAGGCCGCCCAGCGGGACGACGCGCACGGCGCCGTCGGCGAGCGGGCCGGGCAGCTCGAGCTCGGGGTGCGGGTGGCTCATCGGGCGGGGAGCGTCGCGAGGGCGGCCCGCAGCAGCTCGAGGTGCTCCGGCGGCGACTCCACGAGGGGCAGCCGCACGGTCGCCGACTCGATGACGCCCAGCTCGACGAGCGCGGCCTTGGCCATGATCGCCCCCTGCGAGGTGGTCATGATGGCGTCGACGACCCGGATGAGCGAGGTGTGGACGGCGCGCGCCTGCGCCAGGTCACCGCGGTCGACGGCGGCGACCATCGCGGCGTACTGCTCGCCCGCGACGTGCCCGACGACCGAGACGACGCCGGTGGCACCCAGCGCCAGCAGCGGGAGGTTGACCTCGTCGGCGCCGCTGAACCAGAGCAGGTCGGTGGCGGCCATGACGTGGGTCGAGGCCCAGTGGTCGCCCTTGGCGTCCTTCACCGCGGCGATGTGGGGGTGCTCGGCCAGCTGGATGAGCGTGTCGGTGCTGAACGGGATGCCGGTGCGCGCGGGGATGTCGTAGAGCATCACCGGGAGGTCGGTGGTGTCGGCGACGGCCCGGCAGTGCGCGACGAGGCCGGCCTGGGTGGGCTTGTTGTAGTACGGCGAGACGAGGAGCAGCGCGTCGGCACCGGCATCCGCGGCGAGGCCGGCCATCTGCACCGCGTGCCGGGTGTCGTTGGAGCCGACCCCGGCGACGACCTTGGCGCGGTCACCGGCGCGCTGCTTCACGCGCCGCACCATCTCGATGCTCTCGTCGGAGGTGAGCGTGCTGGACTCGCCGGTGGTGCCGTTGACGACGATGCCGTCGTGCCCGGTGGCGAGGAGGTGGTCGACGAGGGAGTCGGTGCCCTTGTCGTCGATCTCGCCACCTCGTGACATCGGGGTCACCATCGCGGTGAGGACACGGCCGAAGGGAGAGCTCGTCATGCGGCAAGGGTAGTGCCGCTGCGGCGCGCGTCGTCGCGACCGACCAGCCGGGGTGCGAGCCGCCGGGCGGGTCGTACCCGGCCAGCCGGGTCGCACCCGGCCTGGTGGGTCGCGCCCGAGTAGGCTCCGGGCGTGCGCCAGTACCTCGACCTGCTCGACCACGTCATGACCCACGGTGTCGACAAGGCCGACCGCACCGGTACGGGCACCCGCAGCGTGTTCGGCTACCAGATGCGGTTCGACCTCACCGAGGGCTTCCCGGTGGTGACGACCAAGAAGCTCCACCTGCGCTCGATCATCGGCGAGCTGCTCTGGTTCCTGCGCGGCGACACCAACGTGCGCTGGCTGCAGGAGCGCGGCATCACGATCTGGGACGAGTGGGCCGACGACCTCGGTGACCTCGGCCCCGTCTACGGCCACCAGTGGCGGTCGTGGCCGACGCCCGACGGGCGCGAGGTCGACCAGATCGC
>DASSQL010000205.1:0-6983 GCA_035702525.1 Ornithinibacter sp.
GGGGGCGGCGACCAGGTCGAGGAGCACCGGCAGGTGGCCGTCGGCGGTCACGTGCAGCACGTGGTGCGACATGGTCGAGATCGGCGACTGGGCCGAGTCGGCCTGGTGGGTGACCGGGTTGTGCAGGTACCGCTTGGCGATCACGCTGATGCCGCCGTCGAGGGTGGCGGAGAACAGCATCCGCTGCCCCGACTGCGGGGTGGCGTCGAGCAGGCGGCGCACCTGCGGGAGGAAGCCGAGGTCGGCCATGTGGTCGGCCTCGTCGATGACGGTGACCTCGACGGCGTCGAGCGACACGTGGCCCTGGCCGATGAGGTCCTCGAGGCGACCGGGGCAGGCGACGACGACGTCGACGCCGCGGCGCAGGGCCGAGACCTGCGGGCCCTGGCCGACGCCGCCGAAGACGGTGCGCGAGGTGAGGCCGAGGCGCTGCGCCATCGGCGCCATCGCCTCCTCGATCTGGGCGACCAGCTCACGGGTCGGGGCGAGGACGAGGGCGCGCGGACGGCGCGACTGCGGCCGCTTCCCGCTCGCCGCGAGGCGGGCGAGCAGGGGCAGCACGAAGGCGATGGTCTTGCCGGAGCCGGTGCGGCCGCGGCCGAGCACGTCGCGACCCGCGAGGGAGTCGGGCAGCGTGGCGGCCTGGATGGGCGTGGGGGTCGTGATGCCGCCGGCGGCGAGCACCTCGACGAGGGGGGCGGGCACGCCGAGCGTGCCGAAGTTCTGGGAGGACAAGGAGGTTCCTTCGTGGTTCACGGGGTCGTCGCGACCGTCGTGGTCGGCGTCGACTCTGGATGTTCTGCCGGGCGGGGCTCTGGGCCGCGGCGCCGCGTGGCGGGAACGTGGTCCCGGCGCGAAGGCATCGACATCAAAGAAGTCGCGGCCCGAGGCAGAAGGCGGGCCACTGCGACCAGTCTACGGGACAGCCCTGTCAACCCCCGCATCGCGCGGGGTTCGACGAGACCGCTCGGGCACCGGCGGGCCCGCCTACAGTGGCGTATGCCGTCGCTGCCGCTCTTCCCGCTCGGCTCACCCCTGCTGCCCGGGGCCCGGCTGCCGCTGCAGCTGTTCGAGCGCCGGTACCTCGTGCTGGCACGCACCCTCGCCGAGCTCGAGGAGGACGACCGACGGTTCGGCGTCACGCTCATCCGCAAGGGTCACGAGGTCGGCCCCGACGCGGTGCAGGACCTCCACGGCATCGGCTGCGAGGCCCGGGTCGACGCGATGGCGCTGGCCGAGGGTGCTTCCGGCACGGTCGTGCACCTCGTCGCCACCGGGGTGCGGCGGTTCCGGCTCGACGGCATCGACGAGGCGGCGGGCACGCCGTTCACCACCGGGGTCGTCACCTGGCTGCCCGACCCGCCGGTCGCAGACGACCCGGAGGTCGCGGCGCTCGCCGAGCGGGCGCTGCGCGCGCACACCGCCTACCTCGCGGGCCTGGGTGCGGAGGTGGAGCCGATCGAGGCGCCGTTGTCCGGCGTCGCCTACCGGATCGCGGAGCGGATGGTGCTCGACCCGGCCGACCGGCAGCGGGTGCTCGAGGGCGCGGATGCCGCGACCCGGCTGCGCACCGTGCTGGCGCTGCTGCGCCGCGAGGCGGCCATCGTCGGCCGGTTCGGGGCCCTGCCGACCCCGCCCGACCCGAGCGGCGCCTCGCTGAACTGACGCGGGGTAGGTTGCCGCGCATGGACCTCGCGCACCTGCAGGACGTCATCGAGCGCACCTACGGCGAGCGGGACCGCGAGCGCGGGGTGCCGAGCACCGTGGCGTGGCTGGCCGAGGAGGTCGGCGAGCTGGCGCAGGCCGTGCGCAAGGGCGACCACGCCCAGCGGGTGCACGAGTTCGCCGACGTCCTCGCGTGGGTCGCCTCCCTGGCGAACCAGGTGGGTGTCGACCTCACCGAGGCCGTGCAGCGGTACGCCGACGGCTGCCCGCGGTGCGGCTCGGTGCCCTGCGCCTGCGCCTAGCCTGCGCCGGGGGCGACCCCGGCCTCGGTGCCGCGCTCGGCCTCGGCCTCGGCGATGTCGCCGTGGCCCGCCAGCGCCAGGGCGCCCCCGACCGCCAGGGCGAAGCCGATCACGGCCACCCACGTCCAGCCCGCGCGGGGCACGTCGCCGAGCATGACGACCCCGACGAGGGCCGGCACGACGGTCTCGCCGACGACGAGCGGCGCGGTGGCCTGGGTGACGGTGCCCCGCTGGAGGGCGGTGGAGTAGGACAGCAGGGCGACGACCGCGGCGACGGCCAGGGCGTAGGTGGCGGGGTCGCGCAGGAGCGCGCCGAGGTCGGAGAGGAGGGTGTCCCAGCCGATCCGGGGCAGCACGCGCGCCGCCACGGCGACGGTGCCGAAGCCCAGCCCGGCCACCGCGCCGAGGGCCGCGGCACCCGTGGCGCCCGTGACCCGGCCGAGCGGCACCGCGATCGCGCCGAGGGCGAGCGCGGCGACGAGGATGCCCCAGCGCTCACCGGAGCTGACGGCCACGGCCTTGTCCTCGGCCGCGGACATCCCCACCATGACGAGGCCGCCGATGACGACGGTGAGGGCGACCTTGTCGCGGCGGGTCAGGGGCATCTGGAGGAAGATCGCGCCGAGCACGGCGGTGACGGCCAGGAAGCTCGACACGATCGCCTGCACCGCGAACAGCGGCATGGTCTGCAGGGCGACGATCGACAGCAGGAACGCGAAGCCGTCGAGGCCGAGCCCGAGCAGGTACGGCCACGACTTCGCCAGCCGCAGCAGGAGGCGGGGGTCCAGGCCCTCGGTCGTGCGCTCCCTGCGGGCCGCCAGCGCCTGGAGGATGGAGGCGGCCCCGTAGCAGACGGCCGCGGCCAGCGCGCCGAGGAGCCCCATGATCATGGCGGGGACGCTACTCCCGGGCTGCCGTCGGCCCTCCGGGTCGTTCTGCCAGGCCTCACACGACGCGCAGGACCTTCGCGTGGATCATCATCCGCACCGTGGCGACGATGATCGCCTCGGCGTCGGGGTGGGGCCCGAGCTCGTCCTCCGCGATGGCGACCAGGTCGGACACGGCGACCGGCACGTCCGCGGCGACCCACACGCTCGCGGCCAGCCCGGGGAGGGTGATCGGCACCCAGTCACGCAGGAGGAGCACCACGCCGTCGGACAGCACGGCGTCGCCGAACGCGGTGCGGGCGACGACGGTCGACGGGCCGAGGTCGTCGGGCACCGGTGTCTCGCTGCCGAGGTGGCCGTGCCCGTCGAACCATGTCCAGGTGACGTCACCGACGGCGTGACTGCGCCCGACGTGGGCGAGCTCGGTGACCAGGCCGACGCAGTCCTCGATGTTGCGGTAGGTGAGCCGGTACGGCCCGTGGCCGATGGCGAGCACCCGGGCCAGCCGGTCGAGCGGGCGGTCGAGGCTGGGCGTGGCCGACGACTGCGGCAGCACCAGGTTCATCGCCTCCACCAGGCCGATCGGCTCCAGCACCGGCCCGCCGACGTCGTCGCGACGTTCGAGCACGGCGACGGCTGCCAGCCGCAGCACCGGCGCCGCCGGGCGCAGCCCGAGGTCGTCGGGTGACTCCTCGTGCTTGCCCGTGGGAACGGTGGGGTCGGTGACGATGGACAGCGGCTTCGCATAGGGCCGCACGGTCAGGTCGTGCTCGACCGCGATGGTCTCGTCGCTGACGTAGCCGAGGCTGCGGCCGAGGAGGCGTCCGGCGGTGGTCTTGCCGGTGCCGGACCCGGCGACCAGGGCCACGGTGCCGCCGTCGTCACTGGCCAGTCCCGCGGCATGGAGCATCACGCAGCCGCCCGAGCGACGGCGGATGGAGGCGATGGTCAGGCAGCGCGACACCAGGTAGGGCACGTCCCGGTCGTTGCCGGCGTGCTCCAGGCCGTCGACGTCGACCCCCCCCTCCTCGGTGCGGCGGACCACGAACGCCGGGGGCGCGGCACCACCGTCGGGTTCCACCAGGGCGCGGCTCCACAGGTGCAGCAGCTGGTCGGCGAGGTGGTCGTCGAGCCCGGAGACGTCGAAGGACCACCGTGCCCCGAATGCGTCGATGACCGCCACGCGGGTCAGTCTGCCCTCCCGGCGACGGCCCCGCTCGCGTTGGGGGTGATCCCCCGAGCCCTACGATGGCGCCACGCCCGGGTCGACCCTCGGCGCACGTCGTGGAAGAGGTGGATCGTCCGTGAGTGAACCGCGTGGTGCCGGGTGGTCGTCGGCCGCGTCCCCGGGTCTGGTGCGCTGGGGAGTGCGTTCGTGGCTGCTCGTGGGGGTGCTCGCATTCACCGTCGCCGTGCTGTGGCTGCTCGCGCAGGTCTCCGGCTTCGTCGTGCCGCTCGTCATCGCCATCGTGCTCGGAGCCCTCTTCGCGCCCCTCGTCGAGTGGATGGGCGCTCGCGGTGTGCCGCGTTCTGCGGGTGCGCTGCTCGTGCTGCTCGGGCTCACCGCCGTCGTGGTCGGCTCGATCTGGCTGGTCGTCTCCGGCGTGCTCCAGCAGTCCGGCCAGATCAGCGCGGAGGTCTCCAAGGGCCTCGACACGCTGAGCTCGTGGCTCGCGTCGCACGGGGTCGACATGGGCAGCGGCGCGGCGGCCACCGACCAGGTCGAGACGGCCACCGGTGCGGCACTCGGCGGCCTCCTCTCGACGCTGTCGAGCACCTTCTCGAGCCTGCTGTCGCTCGGCATCGGCGTGGCGATCGGCGCCTTCCTCGTCTACTACGTCGTCGTCGACTGGGACAACCTGACGGCCTGGGTGGGCCGGCACATCGGGCTGGACCCCGGCACCGGGGCGGAGATCGTCGAGGACTCGGCCGTGGCGGTGCGCCGCTACTTCTGGGCCCTCACGGTCTCGGCCGTCGTCACGGCCGTGCTGATCGGGGGCTCGGCGTGGCTGCTCGGCATCCCACTGGCGTTCACCATCGCGGTCATCACCCTGGTCACGTCGTACGTGCCCTACATCGGGGCGATCGTCTCGGGGGCGTTCGCCACGTTGATCGCCCTGGGCTCCAACGGCATCGACACCGCCATCGCCATCCTGGTCATCATCCTCGTGGTGCAGAACATCGTGCAGACGATCGTGCTGGTGCGCCTCGCCGGCACGGCGCTGAGCCTGCACCCCATCGTCGTGCTCGGCGCGACGATCATCGGGGCCGCGATCGCCGGCATGCTCGGTGCGGCGCTGGCCTCACCGGCCGTCGCCGTGGCGATCATGGTGCAACGCCGCCTCTCGACCGGGAGCGCGGAGCCCGCTCCACCGGCGGTCGAGGCCGGCCCCGAGCCCCTCCCTCAGACGTAGCGCAGCGCGGACCGCAGCGTCCGTGCCGCGTACGAGCCGCCGAACAGCACGGTGTGCAGCAGCAGCGGGTGCACCTGGTGCAGCGGAACCCGATCGCGCCACCCGTCGGCCAGGGGTGCGGCCTCGTCGTATGCGGCGAGCACCCGCTCGAGGTGCGGTGCCCCGAACAGCGCGAGCATGGCGAGGTCGGCCTCCCGGTGGCCACCGTGCGCCGCCGGGTCGATGAGCACCGCGTCGTCGGCGGTCCACAGCACGTTGCCCGACCACAGGTCACCGTGCAGCCGGGATGCCGACTCGCCGGTGTCGTGGGCCCCGGCGGCGACGGCGTCGGCCAGGCGGTCGAGCACGGCGACCTCGGACGCGTCGAGCACCCCGCGCTCTCGGGCGAGCGGCAGCAGCGCGCGGATCCGCGCCTCTGCGTAGAAGGCACCCCATGAGTCCCAGGCGCCCAGGGCCAGCGGCAACGGCTCGCTCAGCGGGCCCAGCCAGCCGTCGCCCTGCCACCCCGGCGGGCCGCAGCCGTGGGCTGCCGCGCCCGCGGCGTGCGTCGCCGCCAGGCCGCGGCCCAGCCGCTCGGCCGCCGCCGGGGTCGGGGGTGCCGGGGTGAGCCGGGGCAGGTCGAGGTGGTCCGGGCCCGCGTCGAGCACCCCCACGACGGCGGCCCCGCGGGCGTCCGCCAGCCAGCGCAGGCCGGCCGCCTCCCACGCGAAGTAGCCGGGCGGCACGGCCGCCGACTGCTTGCGGTGGCGGGCCGGCATCCGGCCATCGTCGCAGGTCGCCCCCAGCGAGGGGTCCCGGAGTGGATACTGGGCAGGCACCTGACCGCAGGGGAGGACCGATGACCGACCAGTCCGCTGCCGCGCCCATCGACGCGGCCGCACCACCGGCGGCGCTCGAGGCACTCACCACCGACATCGGCGGGGTCCTGGAGTCGATGGAGCAGCTGTCCGACTACCTCGAGCGGGTGGTGCACGCGGTGCGCCGGCACGTCAGCGGCTGCGACGAGGTCGGCATCACGATCCTCAGCTCGGGCCGGCCGCACACGGCCGCGTACACCACCGTGCAGACCCTCGAGATCGATGCCGTGCAGTACGCCCTCGGCGACGGGCCGTGCCTGGATGCCGCCCGCACCCGGCGCGAGAACCGGGTCGACGACCTGGTGGTCGACGACGGCCGCTGGCCCGAGTTCGCCCGGGAGTGCCGAGCCGACGGGATGCGCAGCCTGCTGGCGCTGCCGCTCGTCAGCGGCGCGGAGTGCGTGGGCGCGATCAACCTGTACGGCTGGGCCCCGAACGCCTTCGACGCCTTCGACGCCTCCCTGGTGCGGGTGGCGGCCTCGCGCTGCGCCGACGCCGTGGTCGCCGTCTCGACCCTCGACGGCGTGCAGCGGCTGGCCGGCCAGCTCGAGCAGGCGATGGCCAGCCGGGCGGTCATCGAGCAGGCCAAGGGCGTCATCATGGCGATGCGCGGGGTGCCCGAGCACGAGGCCTTCGAGGTGCTGCGCCGCACCTCGCAGGACAAGAACGTCAAGGTGCGCGAGCTCGCGCACCAGATCGTCGTCGGGGTCGTCGGTCAGGAGGAACCGGGCGCCGTCTGAGGCCTGCCCTACGATCGGGGCATGCCGCGACCGCATGCCGCAGCACTGCTGGAGGACGCCTACAACGGGCGCAAGGGCCGCGTGCTGCGGTCGCGCGGGTGGACGACCCGCGTCGTGC
>DASSQL010000206.1:0-3198 GCA_035702525.1 Ornithinibacter sp.
CATCGGCGGGAAGTTCCCCCGCAGCGAGAGCGGCCGCTCGTACGAGGTGTACGCGGCGCCCTCCGCTGCCGCCGCGCGTCGCGGGTCTGCTTCTCGCGCACCGAAGTTCCTCGCCAACGCTGCGCAGGGGTCACGCAAGGACGCCCGGGATGCCGTGGTGGCTGCCCGCAAGGCACAGCCGGGTTGGGCCGGGGCCACGGCCTACAACCGGGGCCAGGTGCTCTACCGGGTCGCCGAGGTCATGGAGTCGCGCCGCGCGCAGCTCGTGCAGGACGTGCGCGACAGCGAGGGCCTGACGCCCGCGCGCGCCGAGGCGGTCGTGTCCGAGGCGATCGACCGCTGGGTCTGGTACGCCGGGTGGTCCGACAAGTTCACCCAGGTGCTCGGCGGGCTGAACCCCGTGGCCGGGCCCTTCTTCGACATCTCCGCACCCGAGGCCACCGGCGTCGTCGCGGTGCTGGCGCCGCAGGGCTCGAGCCTGCTCGGGCTGGTGTCGGTCGTCGCGCCGGTCATCGTGTCGGGCAACACCGCCGTGGTGCTCACCAGCGAGGACCGGCCGCTGCCGGCGATCACCCTCGCCGAGTGCCTCGCCACCTCGGACGTCCCCGGCGGTGTGGTCAACATCGTCACGGGACGCACCGCCGAGATGGCGCCGTGGCTGGCCAGCCACCGCGACGTCAACGCCATCGACCTCACCGGTGCGGCGGATGCCGACGGCGTCGACTGGGGCGCCCTGGAGGAGGCCTCGGCCGAGAACCTCAAGCGGGTGCTGCGCCCGGGTGGCACGGGCGCCGAGGCGGTCGAGCCCGACTTCACGGCGACCCCCGACCTGTCGCGGCTCACGGCGTTCCTCGAGACCAAGACGGTCTGGCACCCCAAGGGCCGCTGACCCCGCGTCGTAGACTTCACGCCCGTGGCCGACGACGTGACGCTCCCGCGAGCAGAGGGCCGGAGGACCACGGGGCCACGCCAGCGGGTCGTGGTGCTCGCCGGGCCGAGCGGCTCGGGGAAGTCGCGGCTGGCGACCCGGTTGCACGCCGCGCACGGCTGGCCGATCTTCCGCCTCGACGACTTCTACCGCGACCTCGACGACCCGGCGATGCCACGCAGCGACGACCTCGGCATCATCGACTGGGACCACCCCGACAGCTGGGACGCCACCCGTGCCGTGGAGTCGCTGTGCGAGCTCATCGACACCGGCCGCACCGACACCCCGGTGTACGACATCTCGACCAGCCGCGCCGTCGGGCACCACGAGGTCACCGCCGGGCCGGCCGACCTGGTCGTCGCCGAGGGCATCTTCGCCGCGGAGGTCGTCGAGCGGCTGCGCGAGTGCGGGGTGCTGCACAGCGCCTGGTGCGTGCACCACCGGCCGTCTGTGACATTCGTGCGGCGGCTGGCCCGCGACCTCAAGGAGCGCCGCAAGCCACCGGTCACCCTCGTCAGGCGCGGGCTGGCGCTGATGCGGGCCGAGCCGGAGATCGTCCGCCGCCAGACCGACCTCGGCGCCGAGCCGGCCCGCGCGCGCGACCTCGAGCGCCTCCTCACCCAGGGTCGCTGACCCCTCGAGCCGTCGAGGTCCCACGACGCGCTGATGTCCGGTGCGATCCGTCAGCGTGTCGCGGGACGTCGACGCGACCCGGGGCTACTCGTGGCCACTCGACGACGTGGCGGGCTCAGAAACCGACGGAGCTCACCAGGGGGATGCACAGCCCACCTGCGACGACGAGCCCGATGGCCAGGCCCAGCACGAACCCCTGCGCCAGCCGTCGGGTGCGCTTCCACACGATGAGGCCCACCGAGGCGATGAACAGCACCACGAGCACCGCGACCGCGACGGAGCTGCTGACCGAGCTGTCGGTGGAGGACATGACGCTCAGGAGCATCACGCTGCCGACCGCCCACGTGATGAACCCGATCGGCATCCCGACGAGCACGAGGGCCCAGTGGATGGGGGCCCGCGCCGGTGCCTCGTGGGGGCCGGGACCGGGCGGCAGGACCGGTCGAGCCGGCGGGGGCCCGGCAGTCGGGGGCAGCGGTGGCGGTTCGGCCCAGGGCGGCGGGGGGACGGGTGACCCGGGAACGGGAGGCTGGGCAACGGGAGTCTGGGCGAGAGGCGTGCTCGACGGCGCGGTCGGCTCGTCGGACGCCCGCGGCTCGGCGGGCCGCTGGTCGGACGCCTGCGGCTCGGCCGGCCGCTCGTCGGACGGCTGCGGCTCCACGGGTGGCTGGTCACCGGACACCGAGCACCTCCGTCACGTTCAGCACGACGCCGACGGCGCCGGCCACGGCCAGGATGCCGAGGTAGGCCAGCACCAGCCGGGTGTCGCGCAGCACGCACTTCGAGCGCTCCAGGCCGGCCCGCCGGGCCCGCAGGTACCCGGCGAAGCCGAGCCCGGCGAACACCACGACCGCGAGCGGCCCGGCGACCCACGCGATGAGCGCGATCGTGGCGAAGATGCACAGCCGCAGCGGGTCGTAGGGCACCGGCGACGCGTCGGCGGGGGTGGGGGGCGCGGCAGCAGTCACGGGGACGTCACCTCCAGTAGGGACCGGCCGCCGGTGGCGGTCGAGATCCGGGTGCGGGACAGCGGGGCCCAGGCCTGGACCGCGCAGAACGGGGCGCACTGGTGCGCCCCGGAGACCTCGTTGACCGTGGCCACGTGCACGCAGCACTGGAGCAGCCGCTCCTCGACCATCGTGGACATGTCCATGAAGGGCTTCACGGTGACCCGCAGCACCCGTTCGCCGAGCATCTGCCGCAGCCGCTTCCTCTGGCCCGGCAGGGCGCCGGCCGCGAGGGTGCGCAAGGTGCCGATGCCGAGGTCGCAGCTCTCGCAGACGTCCTTCCACAGCTGCCCGATGTCGGGGTGCGACAGCGACGACTGCTCCGACAGCAGGCCGAGCAGCGAGTCCTTGACGACCGCCCGCATCGCCTTGGGCAGGGCGTCGTCGGCGATCCGGTTGGCGACGGCATCCGGCTGCAGCTCGAGCAGCTCCTTGAGCCGGTCGTGGCCGACGAGCGCGGTGAGCGACCGCCAGGTGCCACCGTCGTCGCGCAGCAGGTAGCCGACCGAGCAGCAGTGCGGGTGCGAGCAGGGCAGCGCGGTGAGGTCGCGCCAGGTCACCTGGCCACCGGTCTGCCCCTCGAGCCGCGCGAGCACGCCGGTGTGGGTGAGCCGGTCGAGCGGGTCGATG
>DASSQL010000207.1:0-4500 GCA_035702525.1 Ornithinibacter sp.
GCCGTGGCCCGCAAGGTCGGCGACACCGGGCGTGACCTCGAGCCCGAGCACCGCCGCGACGGACTCGGCCTGCTGCTCATCGCCCTCGCCGTCGTCGTCGCCGCGCGCGAGTGGTGGGGGATGCCGGGCGCCGTCGGCACCGTCGTGCACGCCGTCGTCGCGGGCACCTTCGGCAAGATCGGGTACGCGGTGCCGCTGGTGCTGCTCGCCTTCGGCATCCGGATGCTGCGCGCCCCGCAGGAGGACGCCACCACCTCACGCGCCGCGGTCGGCACCACCGCCCTCGCCTTCGCCGCCTGCGGCCTGGCCCACGTCTCCGCCGGCATCCCGACGCCCCCCGAGGGCGCCGAGGGCATGCGCGCCGCCGGCGGCATCCTCGGGTTCCTCGCCTCCAGCCCGCTCGAGGCGGCGGTGTCGGTCTACGGCACCGTGCCGCTGCTGCTCCTGCTCGGCCTGTTCGGGCTGCTCGTCATCACCGCGACCCCGCTGCACCAGGTGCCCGACCGGCTGCACGCCCTGGTGAACCGGCTCACCGGCCACGCGCCCGAGGAGGCCGCCGAGGCGACCACCGAGCCGGTCGCGCGCCGCCGCGGCCGCCGGGCCACGGCATCCGACGTCGACGGCCCGCGGGTGGGCGACGAGGCGTTCGAGCAGGCCGCGCTGGTCGACCCGGTCACCGGCAAGCGGCTGCGCCCGGGGCAGAAGCGCCCGGCCCCCGCTGCCGGTGCCGACCCGGCCGTCACCCCCGCCGCCGCGACGCGCGGCCCGGTCGCCGACAAGGCGCCCCTCGAGGCGCCGCCCACCGCGGCCATCCCGCAGCGCGTCGAGCAGCTCTCGCTGGCGGGCGACATCACCTACACCCTTCCCGACGCGGCGATCCTCGAGCCGGGCAGCCCGCACCGCGCCCGCAGCGCCGCCAACGACCGGGTGGTCGAGTCGCTGACCACCGTGCTCGACCAGTTCGAGATCGACGCCCAGGTCACCGGCTTCAGCCGCGGCCCGACCGTCACCCGCTACGAGGTCGAGCTCGGCCCCGGCATCAAGGTCGAGCGGGTCACCGCCCTGTCGAAGAACATCGCGTACGCCGTCGCCTCGGCCGACGTGCGCATCCTCAGCCCGATCCCCGGCAAGTCCGCGATCGGCATCGAGATCCCCAACACCGACCGCGAGAAGGTCAGCCTCGGTGACGTGCTGCGCAGCCAGGTGGCGCGCGGCAACGACCACCCGATGGTCATGGGCGTCGGCAAGGACGTCGAGGGCGGCTACGTCATCGCCAACCTGGCCAAGATGCCGCACCTGCTCGTGGCCGGCGCCACCGGCGCGGGCAAGTCGAGCTGCGTCAACTCGATGATCACCTCGCTCCTCATGCGGGCCACTCCCGACGAGGTGCGCCTCGTGCTCGTCGACCCCAAGCGGGTCGAGCTGACGGCGTACGAGGGTGTGCCGCACCTGATCACGCCGATCATCACGAACCCGAAGAAGGCCGCCGAGGCGCTGCAGTGGGTCGTGCGCGAGATGGACACCCGCTACGACGACCTCGCCCACTACGGCTTCAAGCACGTCGACGAGTTCAACAAGGCGGTGCGGGCCGGCAAGGTCAAGCCGCTGCCCGGGTCGGAGCGGGTCATCGCGCCCTACCCGTACCTGCTCATCGTCGTCGACGAGCTCGCCGACCTGATGATGGTCGCGCCCCGTGACGTCGAGGAGTCGATCGTCCGGATCACCCAGCTCGCCCGCGCGGCCGGCATCCACCTCGTGCTCGCGACCCAGCGACCCAGCGTCGACGTCGTCACCGGCCTGATCAAGGCCAACGTGCCCTCGCGGATGGCGTTCGCCACCTCGAGCGTCACCGACTCCCGCGTCGTGCTCGACCAGCCCGGCGCCGAGAAGCTGATCGGCCAGGGCGACGCGCTCTTCCTGCCGAGTGGTGCGAGCAAGCCGATGCGCGTGCAGGGCGCCTGGGTCACCGAGTCCGAGATCCACGCCGTCGTCAAGCACGTCACCGACCAGCTCAAGCCGCGCTACCGCGACGACGTCACCGTCGTCGCCGCGAAGAAGACGGTCGAGGACGACATCGGCGACGACCTCGACCTGCTGCTGCAGGCCACCGAGCTCATCGTCACCACGCAGTTCGGCTCGACCTCGATGCTGCAGCGCAAGCTGCGGGTCGGCTTCGCCAAGGCCGGTCGCCTGATGGACCTGCTCGAGTCACGAGGGGTGGTCGGCCCGTCCGAGGGGTCCAAGGCCCGCGACGTGCTCGTCAAGCCCGACGACCTCCCGACCACGCTCGCCCTGCTGCGCGGCGACGACGTCCCCGAGCTGTTCGACGCCCAGGCCCCCGTGCCGTCGGCCGTCACCGACGACTCGACCGACGACACCTCCGAGGTCGCGGTCCCGGGCTACGGCGGCGACGCCGTGGCCGACGAGCTGGCCGCCTACCCCGAGGCCGTCGACTACGGCGACGAGGACCCGGGCGAGGACGCCTGGGAGCTCACCGGGCGTCGCTGACGCCCTCCGGGCCGGCGGCCTCCAGGGCCTCGCTCAGGTGCTCGGCGACCTCCGCCACGAACGAGCGGACGTCGTCCTCGCCCTGCACCGGGCCGCCGGCGAGCAGCCCGTCGGTGCCGAGCAGCACCGCGGCCGGGGTCGCGACGCCGAAGGCCGTGCGGGCGATGCCGTACGGGTCGTACCAGGCGTGGCCGGCGAGGTACGGCATCGCCGCGACGCTCTGCGGCTGGGCCATGACGACCGCCCGCACCACCACCGGCGCGAGCTGCTCGGCCCAGTCGCCGAGGTCCGGGCCGATCCGCCCGCACGGACCGCACCCGGGGCTCAGGAACACGAGCAGGTGCGCCGCACTGGCGGTCTCGTTCGACAGCAGCACCAGGCGACCGTCCTCGGTGAGCACCGCGGCCGGCGGGGTCTGCTCGCGCTCGTAGTTGCCGTCCGCGTCGAGGCGCGGCCCGACCTCGGATGCCGTGGGCGCCGCGGTCGGTGCGCGGTAGGCGACGAGCACCGCGACGGCGGCGGTCAGGGCCGCCATGGCGATCCACGGCAGGGCGTCACCGTCGACGACGGCGCCGATCAGCCCCACCCCCTGCAGGCCCGCCACGACGGCGAGCAGGGCGCACAGCACGAGGGCACCGTTGCGCCACACCGTGACCCGGGTGACCCGCGAGTCGCCGAGGGCGCCGAAGCAGCCGCAGTCGACGGGCTCGGGGCGGCCGACCACGCGGGCGACGAGCGCGAGGTAGGCGCAGAACAGGAGCAGGGTGAGGGTCGCGACGACGACGAGCGCACCGCCGGTGGCGAGCACCAGCCAGGCTCCCAGGGCCACCTCGACCCACGGCGAGACCCGGCGGACGAAGGTGGTGTCGAGGGCCTTGGGCACCTCGAGCGAGGTGAACGCGGCGTCGACGGTGTCGGGGGCGCGCAGCTTCGCCACACCGCTGACGAGGAGGACCACCGCGCAGGTGAGGACGGGCAGCAGCAGGGCGCTCGGCATACCGGCATTGTCGCCCAGCCGGTCCTACAGTGTGGCCATGACGACGATCTGGGAGGACCTGCGCGACCCTCCGTCGCGGTCGGCGCGGTGGCGGGCCACCCTGCGCAAGCAGCCCTCGGCCTTCCTGCTGGCCGTGCAGATCCTGGTCATCCTGCTGCTGCCGGTGCTCGAGGACTCCGAGTGGGGCCGCGCGGTCATCTCGCTGCTCAGCCTCTCGGCCGTCATCACCGCCGTCTTCACGGTGCGCAGCACCCCGGCGCTCACCTGGCTCTCGGTGACGCTCGCACTGCCGGCGGCGGTGTTCGAGCTGTGGAGCCTGTTCGACGACGGGTCGCAGGTCCTGGTGCTGGCCCACTCGGCGCTGGCCGTCTTCTACTTCTACACGGCGTACGCGCTCATCTCGTACATGTTCGAGGACTACTGGGTCACCAAGGACGAGCTGTTCGCCGTCGGCGCCTGCTTCACCGTGCTGGTGTTCGGGTTCGCCTACATCTACCTGGCGATCCAGGAGGTCTGGCCCGGCTCGTTCACCTCGTTCGACGGCCCCGGCCAGCGCTCCTTCCTCGAGCTGCTCTACTACTCCGGCGCGGTGCTCACCAGCGTCGGCCTGAGCGACGTCGGGCCGATCCTGCCCGAGGCACGAGCGGTCGGCGTCATCGAGGGGCTCGCCGGTGTCATGTACGTGGCCATGGTGATCTCTCGCCTGGTCGCACTCACCGTGCTGCGCTCCCGGCAGTGACCCGCAGACCGGGCCGTGGCTAGAGCCCCTGCGGACCGTCGAGGTCCTCGATCCGGGCCAGGCTCGGGCCGCGGGTCAGGGCGATCTCGCGCGAGCGGCGTTCGGCCTCGCCGAGCACGCGCAGCACGTTCCCACCGGTGAGGGCACGCAGGTCGGCGTCGCTCCAGCCGCGGTCGGCCAGCGCCGCCAGCAACCGCGGGTAGCCGCTGACGTCGTCGAGCCCGACCGGCTGCACGTCGACGCCGTCGTAGTCGCC
>DASSQL010000208.1:0-4019 GCA_035702525.1 Ornithinibacter sp.
AGGCCTCGCCGCTGCTCATGAGGAGGCGGCGCCCTCGTCCAGGACGTCGAACCAGCGTCCTGCGGTCGCCACGTCCTTGTCGCCGCGGCCGGAGAGGTTGACCAGCAGGAGGGCGTCGGGGCCGAGCTCCTGCCCCACCTCCATGGCGCCCACGAGGGCGTGCGCCGACTCGATGGCGGGGATGATCCCCTCGGTGCGGCAGAGCAGGGCGAACGCCTCCATGACCTTGTCGTCGGTGGCGTACCGGTACTCGGCGCGACCGGTGTCGCGCAGGAAGGAGTGCTCGGGGCCGACGCTGGGGTAGTCCAGGCCCGCGGAGATCGAGTGCGACTCGACGGTCTGCCCGTCGTCGTCCTGCATGAGGTAGCTCATCGCGCCGTGCAGCACGCCCGGGGTCGCGGTCGAGGCGAAGCGGGCCGCGTGCCGGCCCGACTCGACGCCCTCGCCGCCGGCCTCGATGCCGATGAGGCGCACCCCGGCATCCGGGACGAAGCGGTGGAAGATGCCCATCGCGTTGGAACCGCCGCCGACGCAGGCGATGACGGCGTCCGGGAGGCGCCCGGTGAGCTCGAGCACCTGCTCGCGGGCCTCCTCGCCGATGATCTTGTGGAAGTCGCGCACCATCTCGGGGAACGGGTGCGGGCCGGTGACGGTGCCGATGAGGTAGTGCGTGGTCGAGACGTTGGTGACCCAGTCGCGCAGCGCCTCGTTGATGGCGTCCTTGAGGGTGGCGCTGCCGTGCTCGACCGGCACCACCTCGGCGCCGAGGATCTTCATCCGCGCCACGTTGAGGGCCTGGCGCTCGGTGTCGACCTTGCCCATGTAGACCGTGCAGTCGAGCCCCATCAGCGCGGCGGCGGTGGCCGTGGCGACGCCGTGCTGGCCGGCGCCGGTCTCGGCGATCACCCGGGTCTTGCCCATCCGCTTGGTGAGCAGCGCCTGCGCGAGCACGTTGTTGATCTTGTGCGAGCCGGTGTGGTTGAGGTCCTCGCGCTTGAGGATGACGCGCGCCCCGCCGCAGTGTGCGGCGAACCGCGGCACCTCGGTGATGATGCTGGGCCGGCCGGTGTAGGTGCGGTGCAGCCGGGCCAGCTCGTCGAGGAACTCGGGGTCGACGGCCGCCTTCTGGCGGGCCTCGTCGAGCTGCTCGAGCGCCGGGATGAGCGCCTCGGGCACGTAGCGGCCGCCGAACGGGCCGAACCGGCCGGGGCGTGCGAGCTCCTCGGGCACGAGGTCGGTGGTGTCGGGGGTGGCGGTGGTCGGGTCAGGCACGGAGGTCCTCGGGTGTGTGGGGGCGGAGCGCACCGGCCGCGACCATCGACGCCGCGCCGGCGCGCGGGTCACCGGTGCGCACGAGCGCCTCGCCGACGAGCACGGCGTCGGCGCCCTGCTCGGCGTAGGCGGCGGCGTCGCGGGCGTCGGCGATGCCGGACTCGGCGACGGTGACACAGCCGTCGGGGATGAGCGGGCGCAGCCGGGAGAACGTCTCGGGGTGGATGTCGAGGGTCTTCAGGTTGCGGGCGTTGACGCCGACGACGCGCGCACCGGCATCGACCGCGCGCTGGGTCTCGACCTCGTCGTGCACCTCGACGAGCGCGGTCATGCCGAGCTCGCGCACCCGGCCGAGCAGGGCCGCCAGCTCGGGGTCGGTGAGCGCCGCCACGATGAGCAGCACGAGGTCGGCGCCGTGGGCGCGGGCTTCCCACACCTGGTAGTCGGTGACGACGAAGTCCTTGCGCAGCACCGGGACCCCGACCGCGGCGCGCACGGCATCGAGGTCGTCGAGGCTGCCGCCGAACCGTCGCTGCTCGGTGAGCACCGACACCGCGGACGCTCCCCCGGCCTCGTAGGCCACCGCGAGGGCGGCCGGGTCGGGGATGTCGGAGAGGGCGCCCTTGCTCGGGCTGGACCGCTTGACCTCGGCGATGAGCGACAGCCCGGGGCGGCGCAGCACGGCGTCGGCGTCGATCGCCGGGCGGGCGGCCAGCGCGGCGTGCTCGACCTCGGAGAACGAGGTGCGCCGCTCGCGGTCGGCGAGGTCCTCGCGGACGCCGGCGACGATCGCGTCCAGGACGGTGCTCATGGTGCGACCGACATCAACGGATGGACGGTGCCTCGTCGCGGTCGCGGTCGGCCGAGCCGTAGCCGGCCATGGACAGCACCTTTCCCGCGACGACGCCGACGAGCACCAGCACCGCACCGCCGGCGAACACCCAGCCGTTCGGGAACAGGACGGCGAACGACATGATGGCCGCGGCGATGATGAGGATGATGACCGCGGTCCACGCAGCGACGCTGTGGCCGTGGTTGTCGTCGTGCTCGCTCATTGCGTCAACTTTCGTGCAGGGGTCGATGACCCGATGGCTCCCGGTCGATTCTGTCAGGTCGGGGCGTCCGGACCCACATCGGTCGGGTCACGGCCCGCGCTGAGCTCGTCCCAGTCGCTCGCGACGCGTTCGCCGCGCGGCCCGGCCGACACGCCGGTATTGCCCTCGCCCACCTCGTAGCGCTGCGAGGGGCCACCCCAGCGACGGATGCCGATGATCGCGCCGACCAGGCCGAGCAGCGCCACCGCGCAGGCCAGCAGTGCGACCCACGGCCAGATCGTCGGGTCGGCCACGGTCTCGACCGAGCCGGTGCGACCGACCCGCGACGCCGCGACCGGCCCGAGCACGCCCTCGGGGTCGAGCAGCACCCGCACGGCGAGGGCGGCGGCGACCGCGACGCACAGGGCGTACGCGACGACCGCGACGACCCGCGCGATGCGGCCGGCCGCGACGATCGCGATGGCCGCGGCGCCGATGGCCAGGGCGACCGCGCTCAGGCCGGGGGCGACCTCGGCGCCGGTGGCGCTGATCCTGGTGGCGCCGAGCACGGCGTCGTCGACGGCGCCGGTGACCCAGGGCCGGAAGGCGGAGACGAGCAGCAGCCCGGCGCCGACGAGTGCCAGGAGGACGACGACGCCCTTGGCGGACAGCCGCCTCACGTGACGGTCCGCATCGCCCCGGCGGTCGCGACCGCGCGCAGCGCCGCGGTGGCCTTGTGCACGCACTCCTCGAACTCGCGGGCGGGCACCGAGTCGGCGACGATGCCGGCGCCGGCCTGCACGTGGGCGACGCCGTCGGTGATGACCGCGGTGCGGATCGCGATGGCCATGTCGAGGTCGCCGTGGAAGTCGAGGTAGCCGACGACGCCGCCGTAGACGCCGCGGCGCGACGGCTCGTACTGCTCGATGAGTGCGAGCGCGCGGGGTTTCGGCGCGCCGGACAGGGTGCCGGCCGGGAAGGTCGACACCAGCACGTCGTAGGCGCTGACACCCGGCCGGGTGTCGCCGACGACCGTGGACTCGATGTGCATGACGTGGCTGTAGCGGCGCACGTCCATGAACTCGACCACGTCGACCGTGCCGGGGCGGCACACCCGCTGCAGGTCGTTGCGGCCGAGGTCGACGAGCATGACGTGCTCGGAACGCTCCTTGGGGTCGGCGAGCAGCTCCTCGGCGAGGCGCACGTCGTCCTCGGGGGTCTTGCCGCGAGGGCGCGACCCGGCGATCGGGTGGGTGATGGCCCGCTCCCCCGTCACCCGCACGAGCGCCTCGGGGCTGCTGCCGACGATGGCGTAGGACGAGCCGTCCGGTGCCGGCAGCCGGAAGAGGTACATGTACGGGCTGGGGTTCCCGGCGCGCAGCGCGCGGTAGACGTCGAGTGGGTCGGCGGCGCAGTCGAGCGAGAACCGTTGCGACAGAACGACCTGGAAGACCTCTCCGGCCCGGATGTCCTCCTTCGCGAGCTCGACGACCTCCTCGTACCGCTCGCGGGTCGTGTTGGAGCGCACCCGGGCCATCGCCTCGTCGACTGCCTCGGTGTCGACGACCGCGACCGTGCTCTCGGCCGGGGCGGCCAGGGCGCGGGTCATGGCGTCGAGGCGTGCCACGGCGTCGGCCCAGGCGAGCTCGACGCGCTCGTCGGTGTCGTCGTAGTTGACCGCGTTGGCGACGAGGAGGATCGACCCGTCCGCGT
>DASSQL010000209.1:0-3809 GCA_035702525.1 Ornithinibacter sp.
GAGGCGAGGCGCTGCTTCTCGGTCGCGAGCTTGCCGGCGACCGCCTGGGCCTGGGAGGCCTGCTGCGCGGCGAGGGCGTCGAGCGCCGCCTTGGCCTGCACGGCGGCGTCGCGAGCGGACTGGGCCCGCGCCAGGGCGGCCTCGGCCTGCTTCTTCTTCTCGGCCGAGTCGGCGCGCAGGGCGGAGAGGTGGTCCTCGAGGGCGGTGAGGCTGGCCTGCTCGGTGGCGAGCCGGTCCATCGTCTGGCTCTGCACGTCCATCACGGTGTCGACGAGGGCGATCCGGTCGGCGAACTGCTGCGGGTCGGTGCTCGACAGGGCCATGTCGAGCTGGCCGAAGCCCTGCTCCTGGTAGATCTGGGCGGCGAACTGGGCCACTCGCGTTCGGCTGCTCGCGACCGCCTTGGTCGTGGAGCTGAGCTTGTCCTGCGCCTTCTTCTCGCTGGCCCGGGCGGCCTCGAGCTCCTGCGCGGCCACCGAGTTCGCCCGGTCGGCGGCGGCGGCGGCGTTCTGCGCCTTCTCGAGCACGGTGCGGGCGGCGGGCAGCTTGTTCTGGGTGGTCTGCAGCGCGGTGTAGGCGGCCGTGAGGTCGGCGCTGGTCTCGTCGAGCTGGTCCTTGAGCCGGTCGACCTGGGCGTCGACCCGGCGCTTGTCCTTGCCCGGGTCGGAGCCGGTGGGCACCGCCTCGGCCGACGAGGTGGCCAGGGCGACCGCGCACAGGATGGCCGTGAGGATCGCGATCCCGCGGCGCGGAGTGCGCGCCGGAGCGCGGTCAGGTCGTCCCATGATCACCATTGGTAACACGTTTAACACTGGTTCGCCGCCCAATGCGGCGAAAAGGTGCCGCCGTGTCCTCAGCGAACCGCCAGCGCACGGGCCTCAGACGCGCAGGTAGCGCCGCAGGGTGACCAGGCTGGTGACCACCGCGATCAGCGTGACGCCGAGCAGCATCCAGGGGGCCAGGATCCACACGTCCGAGACGCCGATGAACGCCTGGCTCAGCGCGATCTGGATGACCCCCTCCTCGAAGACGTACTTCGTCAGGGCCACCAGGAGACCGACCGCGAGGATCACCCCCACCCCGGAGACGATGACCATCTCGGTGAGGAACGGCATCCGGATCGTCCAGTTCGACGCCCCGACCAGCCGCATGATGCCGATCTCCCGCCGCCGGATGAACGCGGCCTGACGGATCGTGGTGGCCATGAGCAAAGCGGCACAGGCCGCCATCAGGGCTGCGAGGGCCACCGCGAAGATGGTGATCCACTTGATGATGGTGAAGAACTTGCTGAGCACCTTCTGCTGGTCCTGCACCGTCGCGACCCCCGGAGCACCCTCGAACTGCTGGGTGACCACCTCGAACTTGGTCGGGTCGTTCAGCTGCACGCGCAGGCTCTGCGGGATGTCGCCCACCTGCACGTTGCCGGCGATCGGGCTGTTGCGGAACTGCTCCTTGAACCGGTCGTAGGCCTCCTGCTCGGACTCGAAGAAGACCGCCTTGACCTCGGGCAGGGCCTCGAGCTGGCGCTGGATGGCAGCCTTCTGGGCGTCGGTGACGGCGGCGTTCTCGCAGTTCGGCTGGCGCGAGTCGGACGTGCAGAGGTAGATCGACACCTGGATGCGGTCGTACCAGTAGCCCTTCATCGTGTCGGCCTGGCGCTGGGCGAGCAGGCCCAGCCCGAGCAGGAACATCGACACCATCGTGACGAGGACGACCGAGATCGCCATCGACAGGTTGCGGCGCAGCCCGGAGCCGACCTCGGAGAACAGGAATCGTGCCTGCACGGGTCAGACCTCCGCGACGGGGTTGTAGGTGGCGTCCTGCTCGTCGCGGACGATCGAGCCGTCCTCGAGCTGGATGACCCGCCGCCGCAGGTCGTTGACGATGTCGTGGTCGTGGGTGGCCATGACGATCGTGGTGCCGGTGCGGTTGATCCGGTCGAGCAGCCGGACGATGTCGAGGCTGATCGCGCGGTCGAGGTTTCCGGTCGGCTCGTCGCACAGCAGGATCTGCGGCCGGTTCACCACGGCCCGGGCGATGGCGACGCGCTGCTGCTCACCGCCGGAGAGCTGGTGGGGGAAGCGCTTCTCCTTGCCCTCCAGGCCGACCATCTCGAGCGTCTCGGGCACGAGCTGGCGGATCAGGTGTCCCGGCTTGCCGATCACCTGCAGCGCGTAGGCGACGTTCTCGTGCACGGTCTTGTTCGGCAGCAGCCGGAAGTCCTGGAAGACCGCACCCATCTCGCGGCGCAGCCTCGGCACCTGCCGACCCGCCATCGTGCCGAGGTCGTGCCCGGCGACGAAGACGGTTCCCTCGGTGGCCGCCTCCTCGCGCAGGGCGAGGCGCAGCATCGTCGACTTTCCGGAGCCCGAGGGACCCACCACGAAGACGAACTCGCCACGGTCGATGTCGATGGTGACGTCGTCGAGCGCGGGGCGGGTCGATCGCGGGTAGATCTTGGTGACGTTCTCGAAACGGATCATGCGGGGGGATGGCCTCACGGGAGGTCGGGGGTGGACGGCACGCCGGACCCCGAAAGGGGCGGCTCGTTTCGAGGATAGGTCGGGAAACCGTGGATGCCGGTCAGTTGCGGACTATCGGCGGGTCATCCCGCCATCCGGCCATCCGACCACGCTGTTCTCACCGCCGGCAGGCGCAGAGCACTCCCCTGCCGGGCGCCGGTGGGTGGCGTCGGCCGCGGCTGGACCCCGTGCTCGACCCCGTCGGTGAGCACGCCGGACAGGCAGGCGGTCTCGACGCGCTCGTCCCTCGTGACACTTCCGGGCCCACCACCCGCTGGTTCGAGGTGAAACGCCGGCGCGAGGGGCCAGGACATCACCTCGACTGCCGGGAACAGCGGTTGGTTCGAGGTGAAACGCTGGCGCGAGGGGCCAGGACATCACCTCGAATCAGGCGCGCGCCGGGTCGCCGATCGTCGGGAGCTCGGCCGCGTCGACGGCCAGGACGTCGCGGAACGTCGCCGCCACCATCGCTGCGGCCCGCTCGGCCTCGTCGCGCGGCAGGAACGGCCCCTGCGGCACGTCATCCGGCCAGAACCGCACGTAGTCCTCACCGTCCAGCGGCGTCGGGTGGTGCCAGCCCAGCGCCACCAGGGCGGCGTCCTCGTCGCGCGACATCGGGAAGTGCGCCCCGATCAGCTCGGCGCCGACGCAGTGGCCGCGCAGCAGGTCCTCGACGCGCACCAGGCGTACCCACGGCGTGACGACCTCGTGCTTGGCCGGGATGAAGCCGCCGAGCCGGGCCTTGCGCAGGCGCACCGGGCGCTGCGACCCGGCCGGGCCGGTGACGGTCAGCGACGCCCGGTCGGGCAGGCCGGTGACCGCGTCGGCGAGGTGCGCCGACCACGTGGCCCACGCCACGGCATCCGGCGTCTGCGGACCGGCCGCGGAGCCCTCGGTCACCGCTCAGCCCTGGGCAGCGGCGGCGGCCTTGTCCTGGCCGATCTGCCACCGGATGCCGGCCTCGATGAACCCGTCGATGTCGCCGTCGAAGACACCCGAGGTGTTGCCCACCTCGAAGCCCGTGCGCAGGTCCTTGACCATCTGGTACGGGTGCAGCACGTACGAGCGCATCTGCTCGCCCCAGCTGGCCTTGACGTCGCCGGCGAGCTCCTTGCGCTCGGCGGCCTCCTCGGCCTTCTTGAGCAGCAGCAGGCGCGACTGCATCACGCGCAGCGCGGCGGCGCGGTTCTGGATCTGGCTCTTCTCGTTCTGCATCGACACGACGGTGCCGGTGGGCAGGTGCGTCATCCGCACGGCGGAGTCGGTGGTGTTGACCGACTGGCCGCC